>JAUILX010000185.1 GCA_030433395.1 Chlamydiia bacterium | reverse complement strand
ATTTTCTCTTTTATGCAGCCGCGAAGAAAAATGTTCACAGGACAAAATGATATCATAATTTGAAGCTTTTGAATCTATGTAAAGCGCGTCTAAAACTTCAGATGCGCGAAGGTGTTTATTTGGAGGAACGATATTTGGACACTTATCATAAAATGATGCAACAATAGGAAAGTGCCCAATTCCATGGACATATAAATCATCCTCATCACCCATGTAATCAAAGTTATTTGATCGCAACGCAACACGATTTTTTTGTAGAAAAACCTGTAAAGAAGTAGTGCCCGTTTTTTCAAGTCCAATATGGATATAAGCTTTTTTCATCCCAGTCATATGCTTAAACAGGCGTCTTTCTATAATCTGCTTTGTCAACACGAAGACTGCTTAAGCCCTCTAATAATGCACTTCACCAGGCGCATCACTGCCGCTATGGCAGCAAAGGGTTGATTAACACACCTCTGCCATTAACGCTCTGAATGAGCAAGATGTTTGAATGGGTTCTTGCCGAAACAGGAAGCACCGCACGGCATCAGTATGCAGTTGACTACGGTAAACATGACCATTAGCAGGCTGCTGAAAAAGTCTCGCGCAGCCTACGAACCCGCCGAAAAGGGGTGATTTTTGCGCTCTCTCGTCGAGCTGATGAAAATCTCTTGAGCCCCGCATCGATCAGCTCCACGAAAACGGCTGTTCAAAATCGTTTTTCAGCAGCCTGTTAGGTAGACCCCCCTGCCGCATTGCTTTTGATCCATAGTGATACCGCACCACTCTTTGCTGTAGGCTTTCAGAGCAAAGCCAAATCTCTTTAATCGATCATTCAACTTTTTTGATAAAAGGTATCAAGTATAAAAGCATCACGCTCAGCAACTTTTTGAGCCAATGAGCTGTTTCGCAATGTCTCACCTGTTACTACACCCGATATTGATGCATTAACTTTTCTATTTCTCACCAGCAGAGCCTCACTTCGATTTATATCTACATAAAACCTAAGCGGTCCATGAAAAAGATAATGGAGATCTTTGTTCAAGCTCTCTGTTCGAATGGTATAATTTAATATGCTATGTCTCCGAAAACTTGAACAGTTTCCTCTGGAGATTTAATGAGTTTTAGTTTCTGCAAGGGGTCTGCCAAGGACAGCCTTAGAAAACGATACGTTAGCAGTCCAACGCTGTGCGCGCATGTTTCACTATATTCGCCATGCCAAAGCTCAGCCTTCCGTTCATCCAAAATAAATTCTGTCCATTTTAGAAAGCCGGCTTCAGTTCTATTATAAAAGTCATCCTTAACATGCCGCCTAATTGCCTGTGCAACACCGCCTCGACCATCGCAGCCATAATTATATAGACTGGCATAATATTCAAATGGATTCCGAACAGAATTGAAGTAAAAGCAGCGACATCTCGAATACGACCTTTCTTCATTTCTTATTGCGCCGGTCCAGTGCAATACACGCTCTTTGAGCGTTCTCCGACTAATCGTTCCATGGAGATTGCTTTTTAAAAGAGGCAAAAGACAGATTTCTTTTAGAACCGTTGAGATATAAGTACCGCCAGTTTTCTCGACGTGTAAATAACAGAACTTTCCGAAGTCAAGCATAGCGCCCTATTATAATTCCCGAGTGCGTAGGTCTTTTAATTATATCCTTAGTCGACCTTGAACAAGACGATTCAGGCCGTGATGGGTGTGTATAGCGGTTGATTGCGGGCAGTATTGGCTGCCGACTTTTGGATTGCGTTGAGCATTGCCGCTAGCAAGGAGACAAAAAGAGACCTGAGATATCTCAGGATCTTGCGTAGATTGTGACCGCACCCACACAGGACGGCAAAGATTGCATCACCGTGCAGTCCCTTGAGGGGGCATCTGGCCAGACGGCCGTCGCTTTTCATGTGTCCGATCTCAGGCTCGATGGCACTTCGTCGTCGGAGCAGCGTCTTCAGTGCAGGCGTCAGTCCGCGTTTGGACCCTGCGATCAGCACCTGGGTC
>JAUILX010000022.1 GCA_030433395.1 Chlamydiia bacterium | reverse complement strand
AAAATAGTTGCGACCAATGTTAAGGTCAACACTTTGGAAGTCTAAGTCAAATGACGACTTAGCGTTATTTGCCTGCCAAGCAGCAGCTCCAGCCTGATCAGGTGGGCAAACTGCTCCACGTAATGGAAGAATAACACTGCTTCCACAGCCACCACCGCTAACACTGCGGCTACCATCGTTGCTAAAGTTTGTGTACTCAGCATAGATATCCCAGCAGTCGCGGCAGAAGTTATAGCCTAGACCAACACGGAAACCAAAGCTCCAATCAAAGTCCACATCTTTTGTGCGTCCTTTAATAGGATAGGTGAATGTTGGTGAATCATCTGAGAAAGCAAAATCTGTACCACCAACTGTTGATGACCAATAAAGGACATCACCGGTGATGAACCAGTTTTTGTTATCTTTAGAAGGACGTGCACAAGCAGTTTTTGCTCCATATCCTCCAAATGCGTTTTCGGTTCCTACTTGCGACATTTGCTTTTCTAGCTGCTCTACACGTGAATGTAGATCCGATGCCGCGAAAGTTAGGGGCATCACAGCAAGAGAAGCTAAGGCGATTGAAACCTTACTTAGAATGCTTTTCATCTCTTACCTCATGGGTTTTATTGTCAATTAATCTTTGACTCTTATCTTTCATATAAACAATATGGTTATTTATTAAAACATTTTTATAATTATTTTTTGAAAAATACTTTTATTCCAACGAAATGCAAGCATTAAGCATCGGAACAGAGCCTCTTCATTTCTCAATACATATAACATTTAATTAATATTTGAAAGAAATTTTAATTATTTTTTTATTGATACGAAATATCCAGCACCAAGCAAAGCTGTATTCTCTTCCAAAATAACCCTGACAGGAATCGATTTCAGCAAACCTTCAAAGCGCCCCTTGCTATAAAAGGACTTCATAAAAGCCCCTTCTTGAATCGCTCGTAAAATCTTTGGAGCAATGCCTCCTCCGACATAAATGCCACCGAGCGTCAAAAACTTGAGAGCCACATTTCCAGCCTCTGCACCATAAAGATCGACAAAGATTTCAAGCGCCTTTTGACATGTAGACCCTTTTGCCTCCAGGCCTCTCTCCGATATCATTTTGGGCAAACTCTTTTCGTCAACAGAGCCAAGAACGTCTTCGCACCCCTTCTTATCAACTAAAAACCGATAGATGTTCCCAAGCCCTGGCCCTGATAAAATTCTTTCATAAGAGACGTGCCCCTTAAAGCGCTCCCTTAGATAACAAAGCAGCTCAATCTCTAAATCAGTGCGCGGAGCAAAGTCGGCGTGGCCACCTTCTGTTGCAAAAGGGCGATGCTCAGCCCCAGCATAATAGATACCAGCTTCCCCTAAACCGGTTCCTGCAGAAATCAGTGCACAATTACCTTTAACATCCTCGCCCTTATTAAGGGTGTAAAGCTGATCCTCACTTAAAGCGTTGATGCCCCAGGCGTTGGCTTCCAGATCGTTTAACAAGTAAACACACTCAATCCCAAGCTCCTTACCAAGCTCTGCTGCATCAATCACCCAGGGCAGGTTGGTCGTCTGACACCTCCCGTCTCGCACAGGACCAGCAATGCCAAAGCAGGCCTTTTCGATTTTTTCCCCACCTGCAAGAAACTCTTTTGCAATAGCTGCCAGACAATCATAGTCGCCGCTAGGAAACTTTTGCTCTCGCAAAACACTCCCATCATAAAAAGCAAGATGAGTTTTAGTTCCACCGACATCGCCAATTAAATAAACCATACTTAAGCTATATAACGATTCGTGGATTCTTTTCTAGGTCTTGACTGAAACAAGAAAACAGGTCACTCTGTAGGAAACCACAAAAGGAGAGTCCATGTCCAATCCACAAGATAGCGCCAAGAAAAAAGCATTAGAACTTGCACTTGCTCACATTGAAAAACAGTTTGGAGAGGGTTCAATCATGACCCTGGGCAAACACTCAACAGGCCACGGCGTTCAGGTGGTTAAGACCGGGGCTCTTTCATTAGACATGGCACTAGGCATAGGGGGGGTTCCGCGCGGCCGTGTTGTTGAAATTTACGGCCCAGAGTCCTCTGGTAAATCTACACTTGCTCAACACATTGTTGCCAATTGTCAAAAAAATGGCGGGACCGCAGCTTATATTGATGCCGAGCACGCACTTGATCCCGCGTATGCAAAACGCATCGGCGTAGACATCGACAGCCTGATGCTTTCTCAGCCCGACTGCGGTGAAGACGCCCTAAACATTGCAGAGGTTCTAGCTCGCTCCGGAGCTATTGATGTCATCGTTATTGACTCTGTCGCAGCTCTTGTTCCAAGATCAGAATTAGAAGGGGAGATCGGCGACTCTCAGATGGGTGTACACGCCCGCCTGATGTCACAAGCGCTACGCAAACTCACAGCCTCTCTTTCTAAAAGCAATACATGCGCCATCTTCATCAACCAAATACGTGAAAAAATTGGCGTGATGTTTGGCAGTCCCGAAACAACAACAGGTGGGCGAGCCCTTAAATTTTACTCGTCTGTGCGCCTTGACATCCGCCGTATTGGCTCAATCAAAGGAGCTGACAACCTTGACATTGGTAACCGCGTAAAAGTCAAAATTGCTAAAAACAAAATGGCACCGCCATTCCAGATCGCAGAATTTGATATCCTCTTTAACGAAGGAATCTCTCGCTTAGGAAACATCATCGATTTAGGTGTCGATTACAAAATCGTCGATAAAAAAGGCTCTTGGTTTAGCTACAAAGAAACGCGTCTTGGACAAGGACGCGAAGCTGCTCGTGAAGAGCTGAAGAAAAACCCCAAGCTTGCAGATGAAATTGAAAAGGGCATTATTAAGCAGTACAAAGAAGCGCGCGGCCTTAACTTGCCTGAGCCTCAAGCAGAGCTTGCCGGCGCCAAGTGATGCATCAGCAACTCTTTTAACTCTTTTAATCCGCTACCTTCTAAGTGTAGCTCTTTTAAAAGAAGATCTAAAGCCACCACGTGCTCATAAAAAGCTTTGGTGGCACACTCCCTCCCTAAAGCAACAGCATAATTTGATGTGATGCGCCCTAGATCTTGCTCAAAATCGCACAGATCATCGCCAATTTGAAACGCCATCCCAAAATGAAGCGCGGTTTTCCTTACTGAGTCCAATTGTCCCAAATCACCACCGCCAAAGACCCAACCGAATACAAATGCCGTTTCAAAAAGCGTTACCGTCTTGCGATTCAAAACATCCAAAAGCGTGTCAGCATCATAATTGGGTGGAAATAAATCAAGAAACTGCCCGCCGGTAGCGCCTTTTAATCCAGCTGCCCGGGCCGCCTGCTCTAGCGCAATCATCCCCTTGTCTGCACCGCATAGCTTAGCATTTGCGTGCACCTTTTCAAACGCAGCACAGATCAGCGCATAGCTAGACAACAAGGCTGTCGTTTCATCAAATGCGCAGTGTAAAGACTTTTCTCCCCTTCGCATAGCATCATTGTCCATGCAAGGCAGATCGTCAGCAATGAGAGAAGCTGTATGAAAATATTCAACAGCCAAAGCTGCTGGCTTTACATCGCAATTTCCCAGAGCCTGGGCGACACTCATTACAATCAACGGGCGAAAACGCTTACCTCCGGTCAAAAGAGCATATTCGATCGCATCACACAGTTTGTTCTGCTCGCGCACCCGCCATAGATCGCATTTTAAGGCAGCTTCAAAGCTACCGCGCAGCCCTACCAGAGTCATGAACCCCCAACATAAGAACAGGGCCTACAAAAGCTCTTGGGTTTGAGCAAGCATCCAGGACCCAGAGTGCAATTACACCCCACCTGAGCAAAGTCACCCAGAACCACCCCAAACTTTCCCAAGCCCGTATCGACTCCATCCACCTTTATGACCTTCCTATCAAAGCGCAAATTCGCAGTCTTAGCACCGGCGCCCATATTAACATCACACCCCAGGATTGAATCGCCGATATAATTAAAGTGAGGAGCTTTTGCACCTTCAAGTAAAATTGACCGTTTAACCTCAGAGCAATGACCGACCATAGCGCCATCGCACAAAATCGTATAAGGTCTAACAGCAGCGCCATGTAGAATTTTACAACCAGAGCCAATCCAACAAGGACCCTCAATCAGAGCACCCTTCTCGACTAGAACATCTTTTCCCATAACAATCTCACCAAGGGTTGCAGTATCTACCCACTCTTTCAAGCCCTTCAACACATCCCAGACATGCTTGCTCTGATCAAAAAGACCCTTAAGCTCTTGAGGAATAGACTTGAAAAACTTCGAGTAATGCATAACCAAATTCTACCTCATAGAGAAACATAAAAACTATAGTAATTTAGAGTAGTTGTTATTAGGGGCTGTGGAGATGTTCATAACCCTCATCCTCACATTGACAAAAACATCCGTTGATAGGCTGACTATAGCTGTTCATAAAACCACTGGCTTTTGAACAGGGTTAACTTCAACCAACCTTATAAACGCTCCATCAACACCCTATAGACAAACGATTGTGGAAAATCTGGATGAGAGGATTCGAACCTCCGACCCCTAGCACCCCATGCTAGTGCGCTAGCCAAGCTGCGCTACATCCAGATAGAAACTAATATTATCTGCTAAAACCCATAAATGTCAATGCAGACCCCTTGAAGCAAAAACACAAAAATAGTACCGTTCTTTCCATGAAAGGAATGACATTAGAAAAATCTTGGCATGAGGCGCTTGGAGAAGAGCTAAAAAAACCCTACATCCAAGACTTAAAGTCATTTCTTGAAAAAGAAAAAAAAGCGAAACAGATTGTTTTTCCCCCAGAAAATCAAGTCTTCAACGCCTTTCGCCACACCCCGTTTGACAAGGTCAAGGTTGTTATCATGGGTCAGGACCCCTATCACGGGCCCGGGCAAGCAGAAGGGCTTTGCTTTAGTGTGGCGCGAGGCGTTCGGGTTCCACCATCACTAAAAAATATCTATAAAGAGATGAACGAAGACCTTGGAGTCGAGCCTGTCGATCATGGAAGCCTGATCAAGTGGGCCGACCAGGGCGTGCTGCTGCTTAACGCTACACTAACTGTGAGAGCAAGGCAGCCAAAATCTCATTACGGCAAGGGGTGGGAAACATTTACTGATGCAGTGATTGCCAAGCTTTGCGACCGCAAAGACCCTTTAGTCTTTATCCTCTGGGGGCGCTCGGCACAAGAAAAGTGCGAAAAAATTTTAGAATCTAGACGGCACCCACACGCAGTTTTGACCTGCGCCCACCCATCGCCCTACTCAGCCGATAAATATTTTGGGTGTCGCCATTTCTCGAAAACAAATAATTATTTAAAACAGTGGGGCAAAGAGCCGATAGACTGGTCGTTGAACTCTTGAGACAGCTCAAAAAACCCCTTTACAAGCGACCGCATTTCTACAAAAGTTGGGACACCGCTGATGTCTTGAGACAAGAAGACCTTGGAGTCTCTAATTTCAAAATAAGGGTGGTCATTGCTCCATTTCAGCTTTTTACACCCGCCTGACCCATGAAACATGGATCCATCCGAGTCGTCCAACAAAACTGAGAGGCACATTGTAGCTTTACATGGATTCCAGACAAAATAAATATTTATATTGTCACACTCAAAAGATCCAGAGCTGCCTGATGCTACTTGGGCTAAAAAGCGTAGATATGTTTTATGTTCCATCATTAATCACCTGGGTTGAGTATAAAACCCTTTATATTAAACATCAATGATATAAATTATTTAAGAATGTGTCCTAGAAGAAAGAGGTTGCAAAAAAATTTGACGCCTGCTAAGATGGACCGTAAAAATAACCATAAGAGACTTTATGACAAGCAAAATTAGTTGTGACCATTTTAATCACATGATCATTCATCCGCTTTGCAACAATCAAACGATTTTGAAAAAAATAACGAACATTGCCGTACTTTGTTTGTTTGTTGGTAGTGCTGCTACGCTGTGCACTCTTTTCTATAAATTCCTCACAGCTTCTACAAAAAAGCTACCTTTTCGTGAAATTGAGGGTGTTTGTAAGGAGGCCATGGACTTTGCTAGTCAGGCCCTAAAAGACAATCCTAATGTTGAGTATAAAGGCTGGACACTGTCACCAGCTAACAAAGACATATCGAAGCTTAAGACTTTATTAGATGAGAAGTATTATCCCAAACTCAAGCAAGTGCTCGAAGAAAGTACAGAAGGCCCGTATACAAATCAAGCGGTGTTAGAGGCTGCCGATGAATACATGAAGGTTACATATGCAATTAGTGTACTTACTTTGCGTGACTACCCTGAATTTATTAATGGGCTTGATGCTGGTCAGGTAAAAAAGCTGAAAGAACGAATTCCCAATTGGAAGCTCAAGAAGCTTGGCGAAAACGAAAACGAAAAACCTTCTTTTGCAATGGCCTTGGTGAGTCAGAGTTCTTACCAGTACAGAACCTTTTTTGAGTGCCCAGCACTCTATCACGATTTGAGAGGGGAGATGATGATGAGAGAAAACTCGCATTATAGTCCCCATACAGACGGTTCGGAAGAAAATATACTCGATTTTACTCATAACGTGCCAGAAGAGCATGCTGCACCCTTTTATAAAGAAGGGTCCATGCAAGGCCAATGGAGATCTTTGTACAATGACTATTGTGACCGTGTTCGTATGTATGTTCCAGAGTCCGAGTTAAAATACGCCGACGAACGTTTTGCGAACTGGACAGTAAAAGATACGGGTGTCAAATCGTTTAAAACGGTTCCCGATACCTTGCCAACGTGAGTCGTTTGTTTTTGCCTTATCTCTTTGTGCTGTTAGGGCTGTATTCTGGTGGCACGCGAGTTTGTAGAAGGCGCTCCTAGTTATTTGATTCGTGTTATCTAAAGTTGAAAGCTTTTATAGGCGCAGAAAATGGCACCACAGACTAAAACTGCAGAAAGCACTGCAAGATCTGGGTTGTGTTTGTTTTCGGCCTTACTGCGAATATCTAAAGCAATTTTAGCTAAAACTCCTGCCACAAGCCCTGCTCCAACTGCAGGAGAGGTGCTTGCAAAGTAGGTAGCTGCAAATAAAGCAATCGAGTAAGCAATAGACCCTTTAGACGGGCTAGCTATGCCATATGCGCAATTAGCAACTGCTAGAGATCCCAAAACTAAAGCTGGGGTTGTTTGAAAGTTAAGGTTTTCAAAGGAAACTTTTGTCATAGTTATGCCTTGGTTTTCTCACTAGACTAGAGTATGCTAAAAATAAATGCAACAGCAGGAGTTAAGATGTTTGCAGGACATTTTGTAGCGGTAGTCACACCGTTTAGAAGAGGGCATGTTGATTATAATGCCTTGAAAAGTCTTGTCGATATGCACATCGAAGCAAAAACAGGTGGGCTTGTGCTGTTGGGTACAACGGGAGAGCGCGCAGCTCTTACTGAAGAAGAAGAGCGCCAAGTTATCGAAAGGGTCATTAAGTGGACTGATAAGCGCTCATCTGTTGTTGTTGGATCTGGGTGTAACGATACTCAAAAATCCGTGGAGCGTACGCAAAAAGCGATGGACCTGGGTGCTGATGGCTGTTTGGTTGTTGTGCCCTATTATAACAAGCCTCCTATCAGGGGTATTGCTGCCCACTACGAGGCTATTGCCAGAGTTGGGCTCCCTGTCATTGCTTATCATCATCCAGGACGCACAGGCTTGCGATTAAGCTCAAATGAGTGGAAACAAATATTACAAATCGATGGTGTTGTTGCTTTGAAGGAAGCATCAGGTGATCTGGGTTTATGTCAGGAGTTATTAAAAGGTGGTGTAAGGCTGCTTTGCGGTGATGATCACTTGACACTTGAAATGATGAAGATGGGCGCTGTTGGTACAATTTCTGTTATAGGCAACGTGATTCCTGGGGTTTGGACTGAGATGGTGCATGCTTGTAAATCCAAGAACTGGGATGTAGCTGCAGAAAAGTTGGATATGTGTCAGGGATTACTTAAGGCATTAAGTGTGGAAGTGAATCCAATCGCAATTAAGTGTGCGCTGAGCTGTTTGGGACTGTGTGAACACGAACTTAGGCTGCCACTTGTGACAGCCAGTTGTGATTCTGAAAAGGCAATTCAAGATGCCTTATTGACTTTCGATTGTCTTAATAAGAGTGTTGAGTTGGTCCGCTAGCCCTTTAAGTTTATCAAGCTGCTTTGGTGAGGGTTTAAACTGGCCCTGCACTTCTTTAATGGTTCTTTTTAATGATGAGATGGTTTTTTTAACCGGGTTTGATGAACGTTTGTCTTCTTGAGGAAGCGGGAACTTTTGTCGGATGAGAGACAGAAGCGCTTCTTTAGATTCGCCATGGAAGTTGTTTATGATTGACTCTTTGGCTTCGCGATCTCCTTCGCGACTGGCAAGGGTGTAGATCACTTGGCGGGGCATCAGGTCGGTTTTTTTCTTAAGCATTTCGGATAGGGTTGTGTAAAACTTGTAATACTGTAGGAAGTTATAAGGTGTTTGGCGGTTTCCGTAGGAGGCGATCATCCATTCTGTGAAGGCTCCGTCTCGGTAGAGCTTTAAGATATCTTGGGCCTTTTTAATTCTTTCACCATGAAGGATAACAGCTTGGTTGTTGATTGCCTTAACCTCTGAGGTAAGGGTGCAAAGATCTGTGAGGTCACGATCAAAATCACATTTGTCGTTTTTATAAGTTTGTAGGATGTCAAAAAGCTGTTTATGCTCGTGCTCGCTAAGTGGGCAGATACGAAAAACACCTCCAAAGCTTGAGAGTCCTCCTGACCCAGAAGTTTCTGCTAGACTATCTGTTTTAGAGGCTCCTTTCTCTTTTTTTTTGAAACGTTCTGCTAGTAACGTATTGAGCTTGACCATTTTGACTCCTATGTAAAGCGGCTTTACATTGCGCGTATTTTCTTTAATATTTCTTTCGTTAACCGGGTGTAATCTTGAGAAGCTCGACTGAATGGGGCTATGTCGAATATGGGTTTTCCGTGAATCGATGCTTCTGAGATGTGAATATCACGTCGGATTTTTTGATCCAAGGCTTTTCCAGGAAAAGTTGCTTCAATGAGATCCATAAAAGCGCTATTACTTTTTCCTCTTTGATTCCAAAAGGACATACTAACACCAATAATATCTAAAGGGTGACGCTTTGAAATATTATCAATAAATTGAGAGAGTCGTTCTAGTCCTTTAACGCTGTAAAATTCTGGTGTCACTGTGATCAGACCATATTGTGCAGCGATCAATGCAGATTCTGTGAGCCAGCAAAGCGAGGGTGGAGTATCAATAATGACGTAGTCATATTTAAGATTGCGTAATAACTCTTTTAGGCGTTCATGAGAATAGCGGTTAGAGGCAAGCGTTCCAGTGGTTTCAATACGCTCAAGCCATGTGTCTGCTGGGATGAGGTCGAGGTTGCGTTGTTGAGTGCGCAAGATGACTTCTTCAAGTTGTTTTTCGCCTTGTAAAACAGGAGCTAAGCTATCTTGTGTATCAGGGTCAAAGCCAAGTCCTGTTGTAAGGTTTGCTTGTGCATCAAAATCAATGAGTAAGATTTTTTTTTTGTGGTATTTTGCAAGAGCTGCACCTAGGTGCAACGTTGTTGATGTTTTTGCAGTACCGCCCTTGAAGCTGCTAATTGTGATGACTTTCATCTAGCTTTCCTTGTTTCTATAAGGCGAGCTCAAGGCTCTTGATTTCAACTCTTTTGTAATTGTGGCAGCGAAATCTTTTACCTTCAACTCCCCATGCACAACATTATCACGTGTTCGCAATGTAACTGTATTGTTTTCAACTTCTTGGTCACCGACGGTGAGCATGTAATTTGTTTGCATGGTTTGTGCTTTGCGCACTTTTTTGCTTACAGACTCTTGCGCATCGTAGGTTTGGGCAACAAGTCCGTGCTTGCCGAGCTCTTTTGCGACGGCGCAGGCATATTCGTTATGGCGATCTGCAACAGGAATGACTGCAACTTGGCGTGGGCTAAGCCAAAGGGGAAATTTTCCAGCAAAATGTTCAACCAAAATACCATAAAAACGTTCAATAGAGCCAAAGATGGCTCGATGAATCATGATAGGGCGTTTGGCTTGCCCGTCACTATCAGTGTATTCAAGATCAAAGCGCTCAGGTAGTGACATGTCGAGCTGAATGGTTCCACATTGCCATGATCGATCTAATGCATCTTGAATGTGTAAATCAATTTTAGGCCCGTAGAAAGCTCCATCACCTTCGTTGACTTCATAAGGTTTTCCATAAGCATCAAGGGCTCCGCGTAAACCCTCTGTAGCAACTTCCCAGTCCTTATCTGATCCGATAGTTTTCTTTTTGTCAGGTCTTGTAGAGAGCTCAAATCTGTAGTTGAGTCCAAAAGCATCATAGGTTTTTTCTACCAGGTATAAAACATTAAGAATGCAGTCTGTGATTTGGTCTTGGGTCATGAAAATGTGGGCATCATCTTGAAGGAAGCTGCGGACGCGGAACATGCCGTTAACAGCTCCGGATTGCTCATAGCGATGCACACGTCCAAGTTCTGCAATCTTAAGTGGAAAATCGCGGTAACTGTACCTTTTGGAGGCATAATAAAGCATACAACCAGGGCAATTCATTGGCTTAATTGCAAAGCTGCGCTCTTCGATTTCGATTGTATACATGTTTTCGCGATAATGTTCCCAGTGCCCTGATGTTTCCCAAAGTTCTTTGGTGAGAATTAGGGGTGTTTGAATCTCTTCATAGCTGTCTGCAGTGTGTAGTTCACGCCAAAATTCAAGCAAGTAGTTCCAAATAATCATTCCCTTTGGATGGATGAAGGGCATAGCAGGAGCTTCTTCATGAAAAGAAAAA
>JAUILX010000021.1 GCA_030433395.1 Chlamydiia bacterium | reverse complement strand
CCAGAGCAGACTTACTAGCAATTGAAGGCAAAAACAAAGATGTCATCACTTATTCTGTAAGTAATAACTGGAAAGAAGTCTATATTCCTGAGCTATCAGATGAGCCTATTGCTATTGATGATGCTAACGCAAAATATTTGCGTATTGAGTTCCTAAGAACGGATGCAATCCCAATCTCAACACCCGTTCCAATTGACCTTTTCTTTTTACCTCGTACTGCTGACCAATTAAACCCTAGCAAAGCGCGCCTGAGTACAAACGATATGGTTGTCGTTAAAAATGGAACTAAAATTTTAGCAAAACCTGTTTTTGCAAAAGGTGTTAGCAAAGATTTCATCGATATTGTTAAAGACTACCTAGAAATCGTTGTTCTTACTACGCCTGTTGAAGAGGGCAGGTCGATGCCTTGGTCAATTCAAATTGCTAATGCAAAAAAACTGGAAAATGCCTATGTCGATCTTTGTCTTACAGACGTGCACAATCCAGAGCTTTCCAAGATTCTTCCTCAAGTACGCGAAGAGTATTTGCGCAATCGATTCAGAAGCTATGTCAGCCGCATTGAGTTATATACAGAAAATGACAAACCCCTTGAGCTATTCATCGCCCGTAAAGGATCTCAAATTATCATTACAGACCCCAGTAAAAAATGCGAATCGCCCTAGTTAAACAAAACTTTTCAGCAGTTGGTGGATTAGAAAAACAGACAAATCGTCTTGCAGATGCTCTAAAAGTTCGTGGATGCCAAGTTACATTGTTGACACACGTTGAAAATCCTTCCGAATTTGATGTCATTTTGGGCATTGACCGCACACTTAAACAGACACATCATAGAGCCGGCAATGGCGTTCATGCGGCCTACCTTCAACATCGCAAGCGCCCTCTTTCAGCTCTTATGCCACGCCACCAAAAGTTACTCCAGTTTGAAAAAACGATGATCGCTTATCCCTCCTTACGGCACATTATCACTAACTCTGATATGGTCAAGCAAGAATTTGTTCAGTTCTATAACTATGACCCAGCTAAAATCACCACTATTCACAATGGTGTTGAATGGGCTGAGATGCAATCAGCTTTCAATTCTTCGATGAAAGACGATCTCTTTCATTTTCTCTTTGTTGGACAAGATTTTCGTAGAAAGGGGCTACGCCAACTTATTTTAGCGCTTGTTAACCGCAAATCTGTTCCATGGCAGTTAACTGTTATCGGTTATGACCGCCATTTAGCCTACTATCAAAAACTTGCAAAGAGGCATGGACTTGAAAATCGAGTGACCTTTACTGGCCACACCAATGCTCTGCCTTATTATCAGCGTGCACACGCCCTAGTTCTGCCAACTCTTTATGACCCATTTGCAAACGTCACTGTAGAAGCCTTAGCAATGGGTTTGCCAGTTGTAACAACCCACACAAATGGCGGCTCTGAAGTCATTAATGCTACAAATGGCATCGTTATAACCGATCTAGTCTCAGATCTAGATCAATGTATGCAAACGCGGTGGGATCCTAGCGCTATCCGCAACTCTGTTAAACACCTTGATTTTTCAAACCAGTTCAAAACCTATGCAGAGGTTCTTACAACAACGTGAAACACTATCTATCTGCCTATGCTATTTTCTTTTTCACCTTTCCCTTGCGTTTTCTTCCCTACCAAGCCATTCACACTTTGGGAAACGGACTTGGACTCATTCTCTACCACTGCATTCCTCACTTTCGCAAGCGCGCCCTTTCAAATCTAGCTCTTGCTAAAACCCTCAAGCTCACCAACCCCCAAATCCGCAAGCTTGCAAAAGAATCATTCCAAAATCTTTGCATCACTTGTCTTGAATACCCAAAACTAGCTTCGGAAAAAAACATCCACCGTCTTGTCACCTGTGAAAATCCTGAACTTGCACAAAGTTATATCGATCAAGGTCAAGGCGTCATCTTCTTTTGTGGGCATCAAGCGAATTGGGAATTGCTATTTATCGAAGGCACCTCGCGTATGCCAGGAGTTGCTATTGGCCGCCCTATTAAAAATCCCATTCTCTACAACTGGGTCAAAAAAATACGGCAATCACAAGGTGGCACCATCATCGAACCAAAAAATGCTTTAAAAGAAGGCCTACGAGCCTTGCGAAAAGGAAAGTTTTTAGGAATAGTCGGAGATCAAGGCATGCCAGAGAGCTCTTATTCCTATCCCTTTTTCGGCACCAGGGCCTTTACTACAACAGCACCTGCTTTGCTTGCACAGCGTACTGGGGCGCCTCTCATAACAGCAACGATCGTTCGACATAAAGGCCGCTACACTATTCGCTATTCCGAACCAATCGATCCTAATCAAGATACCTCAGCTCTTATGGATGCAGCTCTTGGGCACCTTGAGAAGAGCATTGCAAAACATCCAGGCCAGTGGCTCTGGCAACACAACCGATGGAAGCAAGAAACGCCCCACAATGTCTACTACCGCTTTCGTAAAGATCCTTTTCTCGTGATTGTAAGCAGCCCAGACCATTTGCCCCATCTAAAAACCTTTCGCACGATCTATCCCAGAGCCCACATGACTATCATTGCACCTCCTGATCTAGCGCCGCAAATTAGCATCCGCGAGGCCGAAATCCTATCACATAAGCGCCTCATTAGTGATTATCGATTTAAGCTCGTTTACGACTTAGCAAATACGCCTAAAGCAAAAAGCCATTACACGCATCTTGCAGCATACGAAGTGCTCACACTTGACGATCTGCGAGCTCTTGCAGCCCACAGACGTCCACAAGATAATCTCTCCGACATCTTAACCAAGGCTGTCTGTCGTGCCCCATAACCGCTTCTATCACCCAGACCTATCACCCTTACAAATCACCCTCACAGGTGATGAGCACTCCCACCTTTTTAAAGTCATGCGCGCCCACGAAGGCACCACCCTTGAGCTCATCGATGGCAAGGGATCCCTAGCCCTGGGCACTGTTCTAACCATTGATAAGAAAAGCGCTCAAATCGCCCTTTCTAAAAAACAACACCACAATCCTCCATCCGAAACAACTTTAGCTCAAAGCCTCATCAAGCAACCAAAACTAGAACTTGTCATTGAAAAATGCACAGAACTTGGAATCACAGACTTTCATCTATTTCCTGCAGAAAAATCAGAGCGTGATCACCTATCAGATAACAACCTACTGCGCCTACACAACATCATCATTGCAGCGACAAAGCAATGTGGACGCCTTTACCTGCCGACAATTCACATCCACTCAAAAATACCTCTTTTAAAAGATGCCGCCTATGCAACGCTCAAAGGCAATCCTCCTCACCTTCTCAGCACCAATGTAAAGGGGCTTTACATTGGTCCAGAAGCCGGCTGGAGCGCCCATGAAGAAAAACAGCTGCAAGCTAAGCCAGTCACACTCCATTCTTTAACACTGCGCTCAGAAACCGCAGCCATCGTCGCCTGCAGCTTCATTTGCCGCTCTTGACCATTAATTCTTCAAAACTCACTTTAAGCATGTACCTGAGATCTATATTTTTGCTTTGTCGTCTGCTTATTCATCTTTATAAGGCGAAAGCTAGTCACACACCACCATGCACACAAGACTCCTCCGATAAATAACCTTGCATACCACCAAATATCAATGCTTCTTCCGACAAGCATTAATACCGATTGGACAAAATAAACCGCCGTCACAACATTTAAGAATTTTGTTCCTTTTTTTAGATACGAGCACCGGTATAAGCCATATCCCATGGCTAATGAAATAAGCACGCCTATTGATATGATAAGAAATAATATGGGATCCAAATTCTCTTTAAGCATCAAATATAGACATCCGCACAAAGCACCCAACGGCATAACGCCATAGAAAAACAGCAAAGCTACTAGCCATTGCTTTTTAATTTTTTTAACATGTTCCATACTAGAATATTCTAGGACATGCACTGATTTCTAGGAAAGAAAAAATTGCCCATTGACTCATATTTAATTTTTTCTTACTATGATACTCTCAATTGATTTGGAGTAAGAGTATGACAGCGATCGGTTCAGACAGAGTTGGTTCAGTTTACACAGCAGAAGATTATTCAACAACTGAGCCTGAAACGGAAGTTGACAAATTCTCTGATGATGAATGTGAACCCTCTCAAGATTTGGATATCGAAAAACAGAACTCCCCACCACCAGATCTCATACATACATCAAAATATAGCGATGTTGAAATAGAGGACGACCCTGAATCACCTCGCCAATTGCTTGTTGCTTGGGAGTCCGATATTGAGCCTAATTCACAACCTGAAGAAGGAAGCCTAGATCCTTATCCTCAGCCTTTGTACATTAAAGCTCTCTGCGCAATGGGGATAAAAAACCAAGAGCTTACACCCTCTTGGAGGACAAATAACAAACCACATGCACCTCAAAATAGATCTGGAGAAAAGAAACTATCAACGAAACAGCATCAATATGACTCTGATTTATCGCCTGACAGCCCTGCAAATGTTTTTTTGCGCTTTGGGTCTCGCGACAGCTTTTAACTGCGCTGACAAACGCGAGCGACGATCTCATCGTCAGATGGAATTGAGCCTTTGAAAACAAGACCGCGGGCTGGATCGAGAGTCACTGACTGGCCATCTTTAAGAAGCGATGTTGCCCCGTCTGCGCGGGTAATATATGAGACCTTGTTTTTAGCGGCAAATGTTTCAAGTCGGCCTTTAGACCCTTCATCATCAATATTGTTTTGCAATACAATCCCTTTAGCTCCTTTTAGCTTCTCAAGTGTTGCCCTTTCACAGCACGTAATAACTGCAATTTTTCCCTGAGTATCTACTGATTCATCTTTGGTTAAAACAATGGCAATTTCGCCATAAATCCTTTCTCCTTGTCCGGTATGGCCGCGCACTAAAACATCGCCAATGTGACGCACAATCATTGTGTTAGTTGTACCCGTAATTCCGAAAGAAGAACCAGCTGTCACAACAACTAAATCACCGTACTGGGCTTTATTATGGGAAATTGCAAAGCAACTTGCATGCACAAAGGCATCTTTTACATCTTTAGACCTTTTAGTTAGTGCTGGAACAACGCCCCAGTTTACAGCAAGCTGTTGATAGGTTTTAGGATTCGATGTCAGAGCTATGATGGGGCTTCTTGGTCGAAACCGAGACATCACTCTGGCAGTGTATCCAGAGCTTGTGAAAGTAAATAGAGCTTTGGCCTCTGCGCTATAAGAGGTTTTAACGGCAGCTAGAGCAACAGATGATGAAATGTCGTTAAATTCATGGTGGATGTCGTGGGTGAAAAATGACTCATAATCAAAATCATGCTCTGCCTGCACAACAATGCTGTGCATCATTCGAGCCGATTCGATGGGATACTTACCAATGGCTGTTTCTCCTGATAGCATTACAGCTGAGGTGCTATCGTAGATCGCGTTAGCAACATCAGAGACTTCAGCACGCGTTGGTCGCGGGTTATGAATCATCGACTCAAGCATCTGCGTGGCTGTGATGCAGGCTTTTGCAGATGAATAGCATTTTTTAATCATCATTTTCTGCAGCATGGGCACCGTTGTTAGTGGCACCTCAACGCCTAGATCACCGCGAGCAACCATGATGCCATCAGCTACTTGTAAAATACTGTCAAAGTTACTTACGCCCATAGCACTTTCAATCTTAGCAATGATCAAAATTTCAGGCTTACCAAGTTGCCTAAGCAAGCTTTTAATTGCGAGTACATCGTCTGCTGTCCTCACAAAAGAAGCTGCAATAAGATCGACATCATTTTTAGCGCCAAATGTAATGTCTGCAATATCTTTTTCAGTAAGCGATGGCAGGCTTAAATCAACATGAGGGATGTTGACTCCTTTTGATGATGAAACCACTCCGTCATTTTCAATCTCAATAACAACGTAATCGTCACCTTTTTCGACCACCTTTGATTCAACGTAGCCATCGTCTATCAGGACGAGCACACCAACTTCTAAATCATCAACAATGTGAGATGGAGTTAAAGGAAGCTGCTCTTCATTGCCTACTCCCTCTTTAACGAGTTTAACTTTTTGCCCAGCTTTAAGCTTAACGCCGCCTTCAGACATTTTGCCTATGCGCACTTCAGGCCCCTTAGTGTCAAGCATGATAGCCAATGGCAAACCTTTCATCTCTCTTGCTTTCTTCAGACTGTCGATGCTCTTTTGATGATCTGGATGCGCCCCATGAGAAAAATTAAGGCGTGCTACATTCATGCCAGCGTCGATCAATGCCAGCATCTTCTCAAACGAGCTCACTGCTGGCCCAATCGTACAGATCATTTTTGTTCTTCTATGCATATAGTTTTACTATAGCGCACCAACCTCTTTTATGCGCAAATAACTTAAAAATTAAGCAGCTGGCAAAAGAGCGAAGCCAATTTGATCAAATATTGTTTTTTGCAAAGGAACCATCTGCACTAACCCCTGGATGTTTGTGTGGGCTTGTTTCGCAGATTCAATGAGCTCTTTAAAGTGAGGTTTAGTATGGGTTGTGACTCCTATAATATCTGTCAAAATTTCTTGACCCCCTCCAAAGAAACCGATCAAAATTTTCTGTATACTTTTGCCAATTGTAGATGTTTCCGCTATCTCAAAATTTCCTAAACTGGTTGCAGCTAATTCTGGTATTAGATCATCTTCATTTATATAATTTGATACTCTTGATGCTAAAACTATGAGCAACAGGCGGGCAGGGTCAAAGGTAAACACTTCAATTTTATTTCGAATTTTTTCACAAGTGCTATGCATTAAGGCATTTTCAGCAATAATGGCCCCGTGGCTGTGAGCAATAATAACCACGCGAACGCGGGTGCCTGTGGGACTTGAAGCATTTTTAATGTTTTGCTCACATATGCCTACTTCCCTAGCAATAAGTTCTCTGAGCTCCTCAGCTAATTGATCTACTTTAATAACAACGCGAGTTGCGGATCAACTATCTATGAAATGGTGCATATTTTTGATGAAATTTTTCTCAGTACACGACAAAAATTTAGATTGGTATAAAAAAACTCGTTGATATGCGACCATAACTCTTTTGTTAACAACAACTTAGGAATTACGATGAATCACATCAACGAGCTAGCCATCATTTTAAACCAATATCTTAAATGGAACAAGGCTAGAATCGGCTGCCTTGCACAAATTGTCCATGGTATGATCGCAGTCAAGTCTGTAAATTTGGTCCAAATTGCAACTAGCTTTCATTCAAATGCAGAATGCAGTTCTTCCTACAGACGGATTCAACGGTTTTTCAAAGAGTTTGTTTTCGACCCGGCAATTATTTCACGAATTGTATTTGCTATATTCCCCATGCCAAAAAAATTTATGATTGCCATAGACCGTACTAATTGGAAGCTGGGAAAAACCCATTTTAATTTCTTGACTCTATCAATTGTCTACAAAACTATCGCCATTCCTGTCTATTGGATGAATTTGGCAAAGGGAGGAAATTCTCATACAGATCACAGAATGTATGCAGTTACAAAAGCTATTGGCTTCATAGGTAAGCATCGCATAAAGTGTCTTTTGGCAGACAGAGAATTCATTGGTGCTGAGTGGTTAGAATGGCTGGCAAAATCAGGCATCCATTTCGCCATTAGATTAAGGGGTAACTTGCTTGCTAAGCAAGCAAGTCTTGATGCGTGTCCAAGGCCTATTAGCAGCTTGTTTCGGCATTTAAAACGTGAACGCAAAAAAAACCTAAAAGACATCTACTTTTTGGAAAATCTACCTGTTTATTTATGCGCTAGCAGATCACCCAGCGGAGAGCTGCTGATCGTAGCAAGTCCAAAGCGTGATCGTTATGCTTTGGCCCGCTACAAATGTCGTTGGGAAATTGAGAATTTATTCGGCTGTTTGAAATCACGAGGCTTTAATCTCGAAGACACGCACATCACAGACCAACTTAAAGTAGAACGGTTACTTTTTATTGTTGTGATTGCATTTTGCTGGAGCTACTTAATTGGTATTGAAAAAGATAAAGAAAAGCCAATTCAAGTTAAAAGTCACGGAAGACGAAGCTGCAGCATATTCAGATATGGTTATGATGTGCTTAGAAAAGCCGTATTTGAAGGCCCCAAAGCTCTACGTATATTGTTTAGATTTCTAGTGCCTAACCATGGAGGACTTCACTTTGTTTAAATTTTTGTCGTGTACAGAGGAAATTTTTAGAAAAATCTGCGCAGTGGATAGCCAACGCGCTATCCTCAAGCAGTTTTTCCTAGAAAGATCGCCAAAAGGTGGGCCAGTTCAAGGGAGTTGATCCGCAACTCGCGTTAATAACAGGGCTCGTTAAAGAAAAAGTCGGATTATAAAAGCACACCACCCTTCGATTATCAATACGAGAAGAAAGGGCTTGAGCACACTCTATAGCCTGGTTTCGTTCGAGCAGAAAGCTTGACTAAAAATCATTAAATCTTGTACAATGACACTCATGAAAGTAAATCAATTGTTAACATCTGTCAGTTTCATTGATAAGTGCTACTCGCTTAGCACTTTTGCTTTTCATTTCCATGGGCTCTAAGCCCATATATATTTTCCGAACCTAGACCACATCTGTCCTATTTTTTAAACATAAGGAAAATATATGAAAAAATTACTATTATTTATTTTGTCCGTGGGAGCTCTCATGGCGGGTGACAACCCATTTGTTGTCGGAACTACATCGGGATATGCACCCTTTGTCAGTCTCAATGAAAAAGGCGAGTATGAGGGCTTTGATATTGATTTAGCTAATCTGCTTGCAAAAAAGCTAAATCGGAAGCTTGTTATCAAAGATCTGGGGAGTATGCCCAGCTTAATGATTGGCTTGAAGCAAGGCAAGGTTAACGCTTTAATTTGGGGTATTTCTATCACTGAAGCGCGTTCCAAGCAGATGGATATCGTCTACTATCAAGGTGAAAAAATCACAACACTTCCGATGATTTTTTGGGAGTCGATTCCCGCTAACTTAAATGAACTAAAAGATTTGAGCAATTCTTCAAGCATTTGCGTTGAAACAGGCTCATACCAAGAAAGTGTGCTAGAGCGCTACGAGAGTCTTAAGCTAAAAAATGTCGATTCAATTAACGATGTGCTAATGGAGCTAAAGTTTGGTAAAGCAAGCGCTGCCCCCATTGATAATTCATTAGTAAACGTAACGCAAAAACGCTTTCCCCAAATTCGGGTCAAATACTTTGACTTGCCCAAAGATGCTCAGTCGCTTGGAAATGGCATTTGTATTAACAAAAACAATGCAGAGCTCACAGATCAGGTTGCCAAAGCTGTTAAGGAACTTAGAGAGGAGGGAAAAATTCGAGAGTTGGAGGTCAAGTGGAATTTAGCGACTATATAGCCCTGTTGGCAAAATGCATGCCCCTGCTTATAAAGGGCGTGCTTATGACCTTGCGTATTTTAGTTGGCGCGGCTGCATTAAGCATCCTTTTAGGAACATTGATGGGAGCTTTGAGCTGTAATCAGCTCAAGCTTCCTCTGCTGTCCAAGGTAGTTGAGCTCTTTACTTTCACATTAAGAGCCATTCCCTTCTTTGTGCAGCTACTGCTTGTCTATTTTGTCGTCCCTCAACTAGTAGGAATTAGCCTCAACCCCTTATCAGCTTCAATTCTTGCGCTGGGCCTTTGCTCTTCAGGGTATGTTGCACAAATAGTGCGAGGAGGGATCAATGCAATTCCTTTGCAGCAATGGGAAAGCTGCTTTGTCTTAGGTTATGGAAAATGGCAAAGCTTTAGATATGTGATTTTACCCCAGGTTGGAAGACAGATCCTGCCTACACTCAATAACGAGCTTGAGTCACTTTTAAAAAGCACTTCAATTGCAGCATCAATTGGAATGCTTGAGCTCACCCGCATCGGAATGAATCTTGTTTCAAAAGAAATGGAGCCCATTCCCATTTACCTCACGATTGCAGCCATCTACATGGGGTTGTCTGGGCTTCTTGCATTTATAAGTCGGAAAATAGAAAGGAGATTTTATCTATGTTATTGATCAAAAATCTAGCCCTTGGCAAAGATCGTCTAAAGAGCATTAACCTCGAGCTAAACCTTGGAAAAATCACGCTTCTATTAGGTAAGAGCGGATCCGGCAAAACAACACTTTTGCGCTGTATTGCTCAATTAGAAACAGCTTACAGAGGAGAAATACTCTTTAAAAACAGCTCTTTAAAATCTTTATCCCGTAATGAGCGGGCGCAAGCACTTGGATTCATTTCCCAATTTTACCCACTATTTCCTCATAGTCCGGTTATTAAGCAGTGCGTGCAACCCCTCAAGCTCATGATGGGTATGAATGAAAATGAAGCTGATTTGCAGGCTAAAGATTTATTAAAAAAGCTAGATATTGATACTATTGCGCTCTCTCTCCCACATCAGCTTTCTGGAGGCCAGAAACAAAGAGTTGCAATTGCAAAGGCTTTGCTGTTAAATCCAGACTTTATACTTTTTGATGAGCCAACTTCCGCTTTAGATCCAGAAAGTACCCAGCGCTTTGTTAGCATAGTGCAAAAGTTAGCTCGAGATGGAAAAGGCATCGTGATTGCAACACAGGACATCAACTTGATCAAGCAATTGATTGACCAAGTCTACCTGATGGATGATGGCGAGGTAATCGAAACGTGCAACACATCAGAAGCTCTCGGGCCAAAGCTCCAAAGTTTCTTTCGAGGATTATTTTGAGTTGAATTTTGAGAAAAACCCTGAATTTAAGGAGATTTTCAACACCCTTGATCCGAAGACAATTATCAATCGTATTGAAACGCAATTCTAAAGAAAAAGGAGCTCCCTTTGGTCTGCGCGTATCAAGCACTCCCCTGAAAAAGGATGGCCAGATCCTCTCGATTCCCTTCTACCTCATGCATCGATTGCAGGA
>JAUILX010000184.1 GCA_030433395.1 Chlamydiia bacterium | reverse complement strand
ACGACGTAGGTAAGTGATGGGCAAAGAATGGCGTAGCAAATTGAAAAAAGGGTGACGGCTGTTAGTACTGTCCAAAGACTAGAAATAAAGGCGAGTGAAAGGATTGAAAGGGCAAGAAGCGGGGCTACAACTTTAAGTAGGGATTCTTCGCGAAGGCGGTTGCAGTAGAGAGAGTAGAGTCCCTGAGCGATGAGACAACAGATTCCAAAGTAGGATAGAATATTGCAATATTGCTCAATTGAATAATGGAGACGATCAAGAAGTAGAACGCGAAAGAATTTTATAAAGAAATACCAACCTAAGTAGAGAGAGAAAACGGCTAGAAAGAGTTGTTTAAGCGAGGCGGCAGATTGGAAAACCTCACGTAGGTCTCTACCGATAAAATGAGGTTTGAGGCGCTTTAGGCCAAGGCCTTTAGGAACATCGTGGAAGAGTAGTGCAAGTAGCAAGAAGTTAAATATTGAGATGCTGGCGGAAAGGAAGTAAATGATGATGAGCGGCATGCTGGCAAAGAGTTGGCCTGAAATAAATGGTCCGATGATGAAGGCGAGGCCAAATGTCATGGTTGAGTAGGAAAAGCGGCGGGCTTTTTGCCTGTTTTCTGAAAGGTCTGCAATGACTGCGTTGATAGTTGAGATGTTTCCGCCTGTGAGGCCAGCGAGGCCATTACCTAGAAAGAGATAGAAAATATTGTGTGTGTAGATCGCATAAGCAGAAAGGGCATAACCGAGAAAATTGCCAATAAAGCTAATAAGTAAAACGCGCTTGCGAGAAATGGCATCAGCAATTGCTCCAAGAATGGGGTTTCCAAGAGCTTGCATGAGTGGGTAAGTCGCAAGGAGCGCTCCAAGTATGATATAGCGTGTGGGATCTGCAATATTAACGTTTATCAAACTGTCAGGGCCAGAGAGAATTAGGGAATAGGTATGAGGAATAATGAGAGCAAAAGCTAGATAGTCAAAGAAAGAAATAAACAGAACAAGACCAAGTCGCAGTGGTTTTAAGAAATGATGCATGCGTTAAATTTCCTCTATAATCGTAATGATAGCGAATTCTGAAGAGTTAATCAAATTTCATGATTATCGAGTAGTTTAGCGGACTCGTTTGTTTTTCCATCTGCTAGGAGCTTGCGAATGCGGCCACTGGAAACGGGCTCGCCATCGACTTTGACTGCAGGTAAATACTCGAGGCTAAATTCGTGCTTTTTAGCAAATGACTGAAGAGCCGAAGGTGTGCCTGTGCGCCCTTTTCCAAGAACAGCGTTATAACCAAGAACAAGGTAGTCAAAGGGGAGCTTTTCTTTAAGTGCTAGCAAAAATTGATCGTAGGTATTAGAAGCTGTTTCTTTCGTGAAGCTGAGTAATACACAAAGATCAATATCAAGCGTTTTTAAGGTTTTGACTTTTTGCTCCGGTGTGTAGATCAGCTTTGTGGGATTGTTTGGTGATAAGACTTCAGATGGATGATTGGAAAAGGTGATGATAGCTGTTGTGCCGGTGGGGGCAAGCGCGCGTAGGCGTTTAAAAATGGCGCGGTGGCCCAGGTGCAGTCCGTCAAATGAGCCAATTGTGATGGCAATGGGGGAAGGCATTTTTGGAATAGCATCAAATGAGTTTACAATGAGCATCGTAAATAGTCCAAGAGGTTAACATCGGATCCTTTTTCAGGCAAAGGGATGCACTCTTTTAAGGAAAAGGGGCCAGAGCGAGTGCGTACAAGCTTTGAAAGGTGAGCTCCACATTTTAAGGCTTGTCCAAGGTCTTGGGCAATGGAGCGGATATATGTGCCTTTGCTACACTCGATATCTAAAATGAGATTTGGATAGCTATAATCGATTAGCGTTGTTTTGACTGTGACGCGTTTTGGTTGGCGCTCAACTGTTTTTCCTTCACGAGCAAGCTCGTAAAGCTTTTTACCACCTTGTTTTTTTGCAGAAAACATAGGAGGTAACTGATTGATACTGCCTTGAAAATTTAATAGAGCTTCTTCAATTTCAGATGATGTAGGGATCTCTTCAGATTGAGCTA
>JAUILX010000020.1 GCA_030433395.1 Chlamydiia bacterium | reverse complement strand
GATCTTAAGTAACCTAATATTAAAAATATGAGGCCACTTAAGATCGACGAATTGCGGTGCTTCTGAAGCCGCCGAAAATCCGATTTTTGAATTCCATTCGGTATACAACAGCAAGGAAAGAATTATGCGTCATCTTATTAAGCAAGCTACAAAGGTGCTGGAGGGCAAAATCCGAAAAACTCCGGTTGAATACTCTGCTAAGCTATCAAAGCTTCTCGGGCAGCCAGTCTACTTAAAGCTCGAGTGCTTACAAGTGACTGGCTCATTTAAAGTACGTGGAGGGTTTTTTTATTTATCGATGTTTGATGCCAAGGAGCGAAAACGAGGTGTTGCTACCTGTTCTGCTGGTAATCATGGTTTAGGGGTAGCGTATGCAGGGAAACAACTAGAGATACCCTGCACGGTTTTTGTGCCTAAAAGCGTTGACCAAGCCAAATATGATAAATTGATTGCTCTCGGCGCACAGGTCGTAAAATCAGAATTTAATGGGTATGATGATACTTTGATGTGGGCAACTGAAGAAGCAAAAAAACTAAATATTCCTTTAGTTTCTGCATTTAATGATGAAAAAATCATGGCGGCAAATGGAGGGACTCTTGCAGTTGAGGTGTTAAGCCAAGTGCCAGATGCAGCCCATTTTGTATTGCCTATGGGAGGAGGTGGGCTTTCGGCAGGTTTTTCATGGCATGTCAAAGAAAAGAACCCTCATGCAAAAACGACAATCTGTCAACTAGAAGAGTGTCCAGCTCTTCAACAATCACTTCAACAAAATAAACCGATGACCTACATGCCTCCGATCGAAACGCTTGCAGGTGGTCTTGAAGGCGGCCTAGGAGAGAAGTGCTTTAATATTTTAAAAACACGAGTAGATGAGATCGCCCATATCAAGGAGAATGAACTTAAGGAAGCCTTTCGCTGGCTACTAAAGAACCATCAATATCTGATTGAGCCTTCGGCTGCTGTGGCGCTTGCTAGCTGTCTTTATGGTCATGTAAGGCCCAAAGGCCCTACAGTGATTATCTTATCCGGGCGCAATGTCAGCTTTGCCACAATTCAACAAGAATTATACCCATTATGAAAGTTCTATCAAGGCAACAAATCGAGCAGACTCTCTCGATTCCTAGCGTTTTAGAGGCCATTGAGCAAGGCTTCATTGCATATAGTCAAGGAGAAGCTGTCATTCCTCCTGTTGCTTCGCTTCATTTTGATTCTCCTCCTGGGGACTGTCACATCAAATATGGATATAGAAAAAATGGAAAATACTATGTCGTAAAAATTGCTTCTGGGTTTTACGATAACCCTAAACGTGGGCTTCCATCAAATAATGGACTGATGCACTTATTCGAAAAGCAAACGGGGAATCCAATTTGCATTTTCCTTGATGAGGGGTATTTGACAGACATACGGACAGCCGCTGCTGGTTGTGTAGTGGCAAAATGCTTGGCCCCAAAAACAGTTTCATGCGTTGGAATCATTGGTACAGGAGCCCAAGCGTATTACCAATTAAAACTCCTTTCATTTGCGACTAAATGTCGACAAGCCATGGTCTGGGGGCGTGATATTGAAAAAGCAAAGAAATTTGCAATCGATTCTAGATTGAGTGAATGGACAATTGAAGTGGCGGGTAATATCGAGCAAGTTACAAAAAAGTGCCATCTGATTGTGACAACAACAGCTGCTCGCTGTCCTATTTTACTGGCTGATCAAGTCAAACCTGGCACACATATTACAGCCGTTGGCGCAGACGATATAGGCAAACAAGAGCTGGACGAACAAGTTTTTTGTAAAGCAGACAGAGTGATTGTCGATAGTCGCAGTCAATGCACGGCCTTTGGAGATATTTCCCATGCTGCAAAAAAGGGCTTGATTAACTCTGAAACATTAATTGAGCTGGGAGAAGTTTTAGTCAATCCTTCTTTAGGCCGAACATCAGACAGTCAAATAACAGTTTGTGACTTAACAGGAGTTGCCATCCAAGATTTGCAGATTGCTCAATGTGTATATGAGGAGATGCCCTGACTCGATTTGGGAAAATACTTTTAGCTTGAAGCCAACCAGCTTCCTCTTTCTAACTACACAAGCTTCTTCTTGTTATGGGACGGCCACCGCGCCCATTCGGGAAAATGGTTTTGGTTTGATTGATTTTTTCGATAGATTGGTTCAAACTCGACGACGGCAAACCCTGCGACATGTCCCCTTTCTAACTACACAAGCTCCTTCTTGTTATGGGGCGGCCACCGCTCCCATTCGGGAAAATGGTTTTGGTTTGATTGATTTTTTCGATGGATTGTTTCAAACTCGACGACGGCAAGCCTGAACAGGCTTGTCTAGGAGTGTTTGGAGCAAGACGCGGAAAAAGCTTCAAACCAAAACTATTTTCCCGAATGGGGGCGGTGTGACTCGAACACACGAAGACCGAAGTCGAGGGATTTACAGTCCCTTGCAATTGCCGCTATGCGACACCCCCGAAAGAAAAAAATGTGCTGGAGAAAGGAATCGAACCCTCAACCGTCCGATTACAAGTCGGGTGCTCTACCAATTGAGCTACTCCAGCACGAAAGCTACAGCTTAGCATTTGAGGGTTTTTTGCTCAATCCTCTTTATCTTTTTTTAAGACATCGCTTGCGCCAATGTTTTTGCCGCCTTCTGAAACGCGCTCGGACAGCGATTTAACACGTCCGCTCAAAGATGGGTTACTAAGGCCTTGTGAAAGGGAAGAGATGCGCCCCATCATGTTGCCAGCAGACTGCACAGTCACTTGGCGGGGGCCAAGCGCCTTTTTGGCACAGCATTTTTTGTATTTTTTGCCCGATCCACATGGACATGGATCGTTGCGTCCTACTTTTGTCATAGTGATAGCTAGTTTAACAGAAAGAGGTATTTTGATACAATCGCTTGGATGAGTATTGAAAAAAAAATAGAAAGTTTATGTCGCAAAGCCGTCCATGAGCATAAAATGCTTGCTGGGGTGTCTCGTATTGGCATAGCCCTAAGTGGTGGCAAGGATAGCTTAACGTTATTACATATGCTAAAAAGGCTATCGGGATGTGGTTTTGAGCCATTTGAACTGGTCGGGTTTCATGTACAGGGCGCTTTTTCTTGCGGCCCATCTGTGACAAGTGGATTTTTGAAAAAAATGTGCGAAGAGATGGATATTCCGCTCCATGTGCTAGAATCAAGTCAAACTCTTGATCAATTAGAGTGCTATAGTTGCTCACGTATTAGACGTAAATTAATTTTTGACGCTGCAAAAGCGGAGAATATCGAATTGATTGCTTTTGGCCATCACAGAGACGACAGTGTGCAAACGCTTTTAATGAATGCCCTACATAAGGGTGAATTTGCGGCTAACTTACCAAAGGTACCTATGATAAACTATGGAGTGACAATTATTCGTCCTCTCATTTATGTTTCAGAAGATGAAATCCGATCTTTTGCCCAGCAAGAAGGCTTTGCTCGAATCACCTGTCAGTGCCCTGTTGGTCAAAACTCGAGGCGAAAAAAAGTGGACGATTTGCTTAATAGTATGGAAGAAATTTTTCCAAATGCCCGCGCTCACCTAGCTAAGCTTAGCATTGAGCATGGCTCAGATAAAGCTTTGAGGCCATAGAACTATGAATACTCAAATCGCTTCTGTTTTTGTTTACTTCGCTCTTTTGCTAACGATTGCTTTCTGGTCAAAAAAACGAAAAAATACAGCAACTGACTATATGCTCGGCGGTCGCAGCATGAATTTTTTGCTAACAGCTTTTGCTGCGCACGCAAGTGATGCTAGCTCTTGGCTTTTCATGGGACTGCCCGCTATGATTTTCACAAAAGGTGTGTTTAACTCTTGGATGGCAATTGGCCTTGTCTTTTTCATGTTTCTTAACTGGCATTTCATTGCTCCTCGTGTGCGTTTTGCAACGGAAAAATACAATAGCATGACTTTTTCATCATTTTTTGAAAGCCGCTATGCAGATACATCTGGGATCATGCGCTTGCTTACAGCTGGTATGCTGTTGATGTTTTATACGATTTACATTTCAGCGGGCGTTGTAGGCCTGGGACTTTTGCTACAGTCCATTTTAGGCCTTCCCTACCCGCTGGCAGCGCTTATTGGACTAGCCATTATCGTTCCTTATTTGTTCGCAGGCGGCTATATCACCTTAGCGTGGACCGATTCATTCCAGGCGGTTTTTCTACTTGCCGTGATCGTCGGAGTGCCGCTTTATGCGCTGCAATTTGTTGGCGGTTTCGATGGAGTTGATACGGCTCTAATCAAAGCTAAGCTCTCAACAGAGCTCATTCCTAGTTGGAGTGGATCCACACTTTTGGCAATCTTTTTTGCTTTTACGGGCTGGGGCCTAGGCTACTTTGGACAGCCGCATATCATCACAAAATTTATGGGTATCAACGACGTTAAAAATATGCATAAAGCTAAGTATGTCGGTGTCACCTGGCAAATTCTAACTTTTGGCGGCGCTGTTTTAATCGGTCTTATCGGTGTTGCGATGTTTTCAAGTAGCCTTGGTGATAATGAACTTATTTTTGTCAAAATGCTTGATTTACTTTTTCACCCATTTTTTGCCGGAATCATGCTCTGCGCGGTTTTAGCTGCAACTATTTCAACTCTTGACTCTCAAATCTTAGTGCTGGCAACTAGCCTCACAGAAGATTTTTATAAGCGCTGCTTTAAAAAAGATGCCTCTTCAGGGCAACTCGTTCGTATCTCTCGCATATTTGTGGTGCTGGTTGCTATTTTAGCTTACACGATTGCTACGATGCGAATTTCTACAATTTATGGGCTTGTTTTTTATGCTTGGTCGGGATTAGGCTCATCTTTTGGGCCTTTGCTTATTGCAGCTCTTTTCAGCAAAAAAATCAATAAATATGGCGCATTTGCCGGCATTATTGTAGGAGGCGCTGTAGCAGCTTTCTGGCCTTTAACAAACAGTGCAGTGCCAACTTTGGTTGTCGGCTTTGCAGCAAGCTTTGCTGCACTACATCTTGTATCATGGAGGACACATGCATATTCTCATCACGAATGACGACGGTATTGATGCCGACGGGCTAAAATTTTTAATCGAAGCGATGAGGCCACTGGGCGACATCTCAATTGCAGCACCTGCAACAGAGCAATCGGGCGTTGGTGCAGCATTCACACCATTCACCCCTCTTAAGGTTGTCAAACATAGTTTCCCTTGCTCGACTCCTGCTTTTAAAATCCACGGAACGCCAGCAGACTGCATTAGTTATATGTTGCACATGGACCGAATAAAAAAACCCGACTTGATTGTCTCTGGCATCAATCGCGGTGCAAACACGGGCCGTTACGTTCTTTCTAGCGGCACTGTTGGAGCTGTTATTGAAGGCCTTTTTGCAAATATCCCAGGAATTGCGTTTTCATGTGTGAACTACCGTGAGCCTAACTACGAGCTTTTTGTTGAACATGCACGTGCTATCACAAAACACATGATTGAGCACCCTCTTCCTGAGCACACGCTTCTCAATGTTAATTTCCCAAAAAGCATGCCTAAGGGATATCGTTTTGCACGCCAAGGCGGCGGCCACTGGTTAAAAAAAGTTGTGCAAACAGATGAAGATACATACATTCTTGAAGGAGCTCCCCTCTATGAAGGCGAGCATCCTGACGGGGAAGTGATGCTCTTGAAAGAAGGTTTTATTACAGCTGCCCCTATTCGAGTCTATAACTTAACGCACCACGAGCATCTCGATAAGCATAAGTCGTTATTTGAAAAAAAGCTAGCGATACAAGGAAAGTAACCTATCTTTGGTCAAAGCTTTTTCCTCTTCTCCTGCTATATCACTGATGAGGCGGCCCCCCTTAAGCATAATAATGCGTGTACCATACTCTAGAGCATGGTCTAAGTTATGCGTCGCCATGATCGCTGTTGTCTTGTGGGTTTGGATAAAGTTAAATGTCAGCTTCATACATATCTGTGCCATCTGAGGATCAAGTGCGCTTGTATGCTCATCTAAAAGCAATAAATCAGGCCTTTTACACATGGCAATAGATAACCCAAGCACCTGTTTCTGTCCCCCCGAGAGTTGATAACCGAGCAAGTTTGTTGCCTTTTGTAAATCTTTTGGAAGCTGTGAATCTAAAGATGTCCCAAAACAGTGACGCACCATGATTGCGTGCTCCTTGATTGATAAATCACTGCAAACACCGCGGTTATAATCTTGATTCAAGTAAGCCATTTTACAAGTCCTCATTTGAAGTGTCTCTGCAGATGTTTTGTAGTTTCCTGCAATTGCTTTAAGTAAAGAGCTTTTTCCAGACCCATTGTGGCCGATTAAAATGACAAATTCAGCTGGGCCAATTCTTAAATTGATATCTTTTAACACATAAGATGTATCTGCTTTGAGGTTAAATCGCTTAAATTCTAGCATGCAACCAGCTCCTTATTTGAATGATTTGTAAAAAGAATAACAATTAGTGTTACACCCAAAAGCAACTTAAAGTAAATAGGATCAACCCCAATTGAAACTAATAAATGGATGAGTGCAAAATAAATGAACGTTGTCACAAAAAGCATTGCAAACCACGTGAGGTGGGCAATTTGATTTTGACCTAAACATTTGTTGATAAGAGTGTTGGATAAGAGAATAACTGCCAATCCTGTTAGAACTTGGCCTACACCCATGTTGATATCTGCATATCCGTAATAAATGGCAGACATTGCGCCTGCAAATCCTATGAGCCCGTTGCTAACACTCAATCCTACAATACGTAAGTCATTAGGACTCACCTCCAGCCCTGTAACCATTTCATCATTCATGCCGAACGCACGCAGTAGCATCCCCTGCGGTAAACGTAAAAAAGTGCTTAAAAAAGCAATGCACAAGGTATTAATGATCAAAAGAAGGGTCAGTTTTGAACATGGTAGTATTGGCGCGTTCAAAAGCGAAAGGTTAGGTCTGCCCATAATGAGCAAATTTATCGAATAAAGAACAAAGACCATTAAGATCCCAGCAATGAGATGGTGAATTCTTTTATTGTATTGGATCAATCCGACAATAGCGCCGGCACAGGCCCCTGCCAGAGCTGCGAAGGCTATTCCTAAAAGTGGTTGTTGAAACACTATAGCTGTTTTTGCATAAACACATGCACCCAATACATAGGAGCCATCTGTTGTAAGATCGGCTTTTTTTAGCACATGAAATCCCACGAAAACCCCAAGGATCAATGGGAACATAACTAAAGACTGGTCAATTAGAAACATTTTGTATCTCCTGCATAACAATCAGTTCTCTTTGGCTTAAAGCTAGAGGGTTAGTGAAAATATTCATTTGCTCCATACGGCAAATGGGTTCAGTGGATTGCCCTTTTAACACCTGCACTGCAAGCTTGCCCCCTTCGATCCCGATGTCTTTTTCTTTAACCCCACAAGCAAAAGATGCCCCTGCAAGCACAGTTCCCTCATCAGAGGTGATCAGGGGCACCCCTTTTTCCTTTGCACAGTGGACCAATACCTGAATGCCACTGGCTACTAGATTGTCTTTTAGAATAAAAAGAGCTTGAGTCTCTTTTGGTAAGTGAGAGCCCATCATGCAAAGTTCAGCTTGAGAGTTGACCATAAGCTTATGCAATTTAATATCATGCCCTGCACACATTTGATGGATCACATTAACCTGCTCAAAGACTTTTTCATCAGTGCTATAGACGATGGTTAGATGCTTTAGATCCGGGTAAACTTTACGAATCGTTTGCAGCTGTATACTTGGATCAATATCATCGCAAACCCCTGTGGTATGTAGAGATTGATGTTGATCAATGTTAGCTGCTAAAAAAACAATTTTTTGTTCATTAGGTGCAAGCTGCATTGTCATTTGCGTAAGCGTTGTTCCAATGGGTGCAATCACATCAACCTTATCGCGAATAAATTTCGAGAGAATCGCTTGCTGCATTGCAAGATCGCCCTGACCATTTTTTACAACAATCTCAACTTCTTCATTCACTTCCAAAGCGATTTGCTCTTTAAATCCCTGCACGATTTCATGCAGCGCTTGATGCTCGATAGGCATGATAACACCTACTCTCTTGACTTGTGCATCTCTACGATTAAGATTGAAAATACAAATAGTTAATATGATTGGAAAGATAGCTAAAATTAATTTTTTTATTTCATCTCCATATTTCTTTTTAAGAATGATCTTAATGTTGGCTTTATTTTTTTTAACTCATTTGATCCACGCGTTAATTTGGATATGCTAATTTTCAATTCTTCGGCAAGTTGACGCTGCGGCATGCTACCTTCAAGTATCCCTTCAATAATTAAATATCGCTTAATAAGATTATCCTTTTCGTCCATTGTCAAAAGTAAATCGAGACATTGGTCTAGGCATTTTTCTTGGCAGCTTCGTTCGATCAACATTTGCAGTTTCTTCCAAATTCTTTTATGCTTCGCGATCACAGCGACCTCCTTTTGTATTGCTGTACTGTTACATCAGTATATCACACCTGCTATTTTTTACAAGTACTTTTTCACTGAAGCGAGTCGAGGATCAAATGTCTATGAAATAGTGCAGATTTTTAATGAAATTTTTAGAAAGATCGCCAAAAGATGAGCCATTTCATGGGACTAACGCAGATTGAGTTGGATTTTTTGCAGGCTCTCTTGGGCAATTGCTTCAAATGCCTCTTTGCCACCTTCCATGGCGTAGATACGCTCCATTTGAAACTTTAGCTTGTCGGAGGCAAAAGTATTTCTACCTGTCGTGATCTGCCCAACCATTCCTTGATTAAAGCGCTCAACAGTAATCATGAGGTCGGTTAACTTGTCGAATTTTTTCTTGAGGCGTCCTTCAATTTGTCTTAAATCCTCAAGGGTTTCTACTTTTTCTAAGTCCTTGGCTACGGCATATGCAAGAGATTCTCCTTCCCTGTAAAAGCCATCATAGGAGGATGGAGTGCATGATAAAAGCAATAGACAGATGACAATAAATTTCTTCATATCATGATATTACCACAAATCCTTGAAGGAAAATAGTAGAAATGTGTATCCTTTTGGAATACGTACGGGCGTATAGCTCAGTTGGTAGAGCACCTGTTTTACACACAGGCGGTCATAGGTTCGAATCCTGTTGCGCCCATAGCCTGATTGCGGTATACTGCAATCTCAACTCTTTTTGCGGGAGTAGTTCAACTGGTTAGAGCACTAGCCTGTCACGCTAGAAGTTGCGGGTTCGAGTCCCGTCTCCCGCGATTTTCACAATCAAATTGAGACTGGCCAAGATCTTTGCTTTAGTGTATAACGGAGAACATGGGTAGCTCACAGATCACATCAAAAACACCCGCTCAACTCACGATGGCATTTCTTTGGATTGCCATAGGCGCTTTTTTAGCGGCTCTTTCTATTCGCATTTTTCTTTTTCCTAATGAATTGATCGATGGCGGCATTATCGGTATTTCTTTGATCCTTGCGCGCCTTTTTGGTGACAAAATTCTTTCCATCGCCTTGATCATTTTAAACCTGCCCTTTATTTACTTAGCTTTTAAGCATATTCGCAAAAACTTTGTTCTCTATATGCTCTCAGCAATTTTGTTTTTTGCTCTATTTTTATTTGCTCTACAATGGGCTCCACCATTCACTGGTGGATCTTTTGAAGTGATTGTCATCGGTGGTGGTATTTTAGGGATAGGAGCTGGCATGATCATCCGCCATGGTGGATGTCTTGACGGCACAGAAATCATGGCCATCATCCTTAATCGCAAGCTGGGATTCACTGTAGGCCAAGTCGTTTTGTTCATCAATGTCTTCATTTTTGCAGCTTACGGCCTTATTTTTCGCGATTGGGAAATTGCTCTTGACTCACTTCTAACTTATATTGTCGCCTTTAAGATGATGGATCTAGTCATTGTCGGACTCGATGAGATGAAATCTGTCAAAATCATTACCGGCATTCCCAAGGTCATTAGCAAAGTCATTACTGAAGAGTTAGGATTAGGTCTAACTGTGCTCTATGGACGTGGTGGCTATTCTGGAGAAGACCGCGAAATCCTAAGTATCATTGTTGAGCGTCTTGATCTAGCTGAACTCAAAGAGATTGTCTTAAGGGAAGATCCCAATGCTTTTCTAGCAATTGAAAATCTTCATGAAGTGGTCTACGCACGCACTAAAAAACCCCCCACTAAAAAACGAAATCGCCGCAAGAAAAAGCTTTTATCTTAACGCGCGATCAGGTTAAAACGATTTCTCTGCTTGCAATCAGGAGCCTTTTTAAATGCTTTCCATACGGGCTTGTTTCCTGTTGGGCGGCTAGCTTTTCTAGTTGATCAATCCCTATAAAACCTTGACGGTAAGCAATGTCTTCGACGCAAGCAATTTGAATCCCCTCCCTTTCCTGAATTGTTTGCACAAGCGTTGTAGCCTGGTGCATCGCCTCAAGAGTTCCGGAATCAAGCCAGCCAAAGCCTTCTTTAAAGAGGGTGAGGTTTAACTGATTTTGTGAAAGGTAGACGTTGTTCACATCAGTGATTTCATACTCTCCTCGCGCTGACGGCTTAAGAGAGCGAGCGATGTCCACAACCTGGTGATCGTAAAAGTAAAGACCTGTAACAGCATAAGACGATGGCGGGGCAGAAGGTTTTTCCAAAATTGCATCGACGCTACCGTCTGAGTGAAAAGAAAGAACACCGTATCGCTTAGGGTCATTGACCTTACAACCAAAAATATGAGAGCCCTCTTGATGATCACCAAAGGGCTTAAGAATCTGCGATAGATTGTGGCCATAAAAGATGTTGTCACCAAGAATGAGCGCAACAGGCTCACTTTTTATGAAGGATTCGGCAATGATAAGAGCATTAGCAATACCGTTAGCGCAAGGTTGTGCAGCATAGGAGATGTCTAGGCCTAGATGAGATCCATCAGAGAGCAGGTCTTGAAAACGAGGAATATCTTTTGGCTGGCAGATGATCAGAATTTCGCGAATATTGGCTTGCATGAGTGTTGCAAGTGGGTAGTAGATCATTGGCTTAT
>JAUILX010000183.1 GCA_030433395.1 Chlamydiia bacterium | reverse complement strand
CCCGTATTTTAAAAACTAAAGCATTGGTCTCAATCCCCACTTCAACTCTCGTTCCCGGGAGATATTTTCCAGCAATTATTTCTTTAGCCAGTCTTGTCTCAATATGGCGCTGAATATAACGCTTCAGGGGACGCGCGCCAAAGTGGGGATCGTAGCCTGATTCAGCAATAAATATTCCTGCATCTTTGGTCAAAGTGATTTCTATATCTTGTTCTTTTAGTCTGCTATTGATATCAATAATAATCAGCCCAACAATTTCTGTTATTTCGCTTAAAGTGAGCGGTTTAAAGAGAACGACTTCGTCAACGCGGTTGAGGAATTCAGGCCTGAAATGAGATTTAACGACTTTGTCAATGCTACTTCGCACTGTTTCAGGTATTTGCCCCTCTGGCGTGAAACCTTCTAATAGAAATTGTGATCCGAGGTTACTCGTCATGATAATCACGGTATTTTTGAAATCCACTGTTTTGCCGTGACTATCGGTAATGCGGCCATCATCAAGAACCTGCAGCAAAATATTAAAAACGTCCGGGTGCGCTTTTTCAATTTCATCAAAAAGCACAACCGTATAGGGCTTTCTTCTTATGGCTTCTGTAAGTTGCCCTCCTTCTTCATAGCCAACATAGCCGGGAGGTGCGCCGATAAGCCGTGATACATTGTGTTTTTCCATATATTCAGACATATCAATGCGGACAATATTGTCTTCACTATCAAACAACGCCTGGGCTAATGTTTTGGCAAGCTCGGTTTTACCAACACCCGTAGGTCCTAAAAAGAGAAACGAACCAATGGGGCGACGGGGATCTTTGATGCCTGATCGTGCCCTTAAAACAGCGTCAGCAACGAGTTCAACAGCTTCATCTTGGCCGATAACACGGTTGTGTAATATGCTGTCTAACTTGAGAAGTTTTTGTCGCTCTCCCTCAACGAGTTTGCTCACAGGAATGCCTGTCCAGCGACTGACAATTTGAGCAATCTCCTCATCAGTGACGGCTTCTCTGAGCAGCGAATTTTTGTTGCGATCCTGCTGAATTTTTTGTTCTTCTTCACTGAGTTTTTTAATGAGGTCAGGAAGCGTACCATGGCGAAGAGCGGCAACTTTTTCCAGGTCATATTGTCTTTCTGCCAAGGCAATTTCATTTTTTATCTGTTCCACCTGAGCCCGCAGAGACTGGACTTTGCCTATGACCGATTTTTCATTTTCATATTGGAGGCGCTTGGTCTCATAGTCTTCCTTGATATCTTGGAGTTCCTTTTGCAAATTTTTGAGACGTTCAGAGCTTGCGGCATCGGTTTCTTTTTTGAGCGCCGCCTCTTCAACTTCTAAGCGCATAAGCTTTCGTTTGACCTCATCAAGTTCCGCTGGTAGGGAATCTATTTCTGTGCGGATCATTGCAGCCGCCTCATCCATAAGATCAATGGCTTTATCGGGCAAAAAACGATCAGAGATATAACGGTCTGATAAAGTGGCAGCAGCGACAATCGCATTATCATTAATTTTTACCCCATGGTGAACCTCAAAGCGTTCACGAATTCCCCGTAAAATAGAGATAGTATCTTCAACACTGGGTGGGGTTACAAGCACAGGTTGAAAGCGGCGTTCGAGAGCCGGATCTTTTTCTATATAGTTTCGGTATTCATCTAGGGTTGTCGCGCCAATACATTTCAACTCACCTCTCGCCAACATCGGTTTTAACATATTGCCTGCATCCATGGCACCTTCACTCTTTCCTGCGCCCACTATAGTATGGAGTTCATCGATAAATAAAATAATCTTCCCTTCGCTTTCTTTTATCTCCTTGAGAACAGCCTTTAGGCGCTCTTCAAATTCGCCGCGATACTTTGCTCCGGCAATGAGCGCCCCTAAGTCCAAAGCGAAAACACTTTTGTCTTTTAGCCCTTCGGGAACATCTCCTGTGACGATGCGTAGGGCAAGTCCTTCTGCAATGGCTGTTTTTCCGACGCCCGGTTCACCAATAAGGACTGGGTTATTTTTGGTTTTGCGGCTGAGAACCCTAATAATACGCCTAATTTCTTGGTCACGGCCTATGACAG
>JAUILX010000182.1 GCA_030433395.1 Chlamydiia bacterium | reverse complement strand
TTACTTGAGCAAAAAGATAATGAGGGAAATACCCCATTGCATCTCGCTGTACTGAGCAATTCAAAAGCTATAATTGAAATGCTTGCAGAGCGCAAGGATTCACATGAGTTATTTGCACTGAAAGATACCAAAGGAAATACGCCCTTGCATTTGATCTGCATTAAAAATAGGCATGATCTTTTTTCTCTTCTTTTAACACATGCATCTTTTAAAGATTGGCTTAAGGTTGAAAATGATGAAAAGCAAACACCTGAGCAAATCACCACTAGTAATGGGACACAAAGGATGAAAGAGACATTGACTCTTTTGAAGCTCAACAACTCTAAAGTTCGATGAGCTCGGAGGCGACTGAGTCGTAGAAAAGCAGGCCTTGCTCTGTTAGCTTTAGGCGCGCATCTTCAATTTTTAGCCAGTTTTTTGTGATGAGTTTTTCGATATCAGGCTCCATAGGTGGAAGGGGCGCTCCGTTAAGGAGGCGCAGGCGAATTGCAAGGAGCTCGCGTGTTTTGGCCTTAGGTGAAAGTTCTTCGATAAAGTCAACTGGGGAACTTTTTGATTGCAGGGCTTGGGTGTATTTGGGTAGGTTCAGGATGTTGCGAAAGCGTTTGCCCTCCCAATAGGAAAAAGCGCTTGGGCCAAAACCGAGGAACGGGCGCGCTGTCCAGTAGCCGATATTGTGAATAGAAGGTAGGCCAAAGGCTGAAATTTCATAGCGCTCTAAGGGAATTTGATCGATGGCCATGGTGTGCATTTTGTAACTTTCCTCTTCTGAGGGTAGGTGGGGAGTGAGGCTTTTTTGTTTGCGATGAAAAGTTGAGGGCTCTTCAAAGGTTAGATTATAAAGTGATAGGTGAGAGATAGGCAGGGTTTTAGTGACATTGAGGGTGTGCTGCCAGGTAGTGAGGGTTTGATGGGGCAGATCATACATAAGATCAATGGAGATGTTTTTAAAACCTCTTGAGTGGGCGAGATGGATGGCTTTTTGCGCTGTTTGAGAGGTGTGAAGGCGGCCAAGTGTTTTGAGCTGGGCATTATCAAAGGATTGAACTCCGACACTCAAGCGGTTAATGCCCATTTTTAAGTAGGCATCGATGAGGCTTGATGTGGCATCATCAGGATTGAGCTCGAGGGTGATTTCGCAGTCTAAGGAATGGGTTTGTCTGATAAGGTCAAGCAGGGACGCTAAATGCGTGGGATCTAGCTGAGAGGGAGTGCCTCCGCCAAAATAGAGAGAAGTGATTGTCTTGCCTAAGAGTTTTGGTAGGCGCCACTGCCATTCAAGAAATAGGCCATCCATAAGAGTCTTCTCATGGACAGCGCTTTTTCTCATTACAAAAAAGTGGCAGTATGGACACTTTTTTGCGCAAAAGGGTATGTGAAAGTATAGGCTTACCAATTATCAGAATCAGGGTCTTCTAAAACGCCGCGACGCCAACGGTTGCGATCGCTAAATGGGTCATCCTCATCTTCATCTGCTTCGGTTGGTTCATCGGTATCTGAATCATCGTCATCGTCATCTGAAATGTAGTTGTCGTCTGTGCCGATTTCTTCTTCCTCATCAGCAGAGTCTTCCTCAACATCGACATCAGCTATAGATGCGCCCTCAGAAAAGGGTTTATTCTGAACATTGCGTTTCGGAGCGATATACTCCTCTGGCTCAGCACCTTCTTTGGTTTCGGTTAGCTTGCCGCGCTCTTCTTCAATTTTGCGCTTGAGAGAAGCTATTTCGGATTTATGCTTTTCCAGATCCTTTTTGGGAACGAGCCCTAAATTGAGCCAATGCTCTAAATCTGCAAGCTCTGCTTCTAGTTTTTTGACTTTTTCGCTTTTTGTCTTCGCCATGTGCCTTAAAATTGTAGGTTAGGGGTTTTTGTGCTGTATTCTACAGACTTCTCTCTTTTTTTGTAAATACTCATTTTTCTTCTTTTAATACAGTTAATTTTTTGTTATGTATAAAATTATTATGCTACCCAATTTAATATACATAGAAAAACTATATCGAGCTTTTTCTGATAATCCAGACAGTGTTGATGCAACTTGGCGCTCATTTTTTCACGGA
>JAUILX010000181.1 GCA_030433395.1 Chlamydiia bacterium | reverse complement strand
GCCTCTGTTGCCATGGAGAACTCTCGGATACCATATTTAATGTTACGCCCTGCAAAATTACCGGGCTCAACGAGCGGATAGTCCTTCATCATGGTGCAATCAGAACCTGAAAGATCCGCTGATCCACCAATTAAGTAGGGCAACTCTTTTCCAAGCACTTGTAAAACGGCTTGACCAGCTTTGCGACCTGAAATAGATTCACCAAAATCAATAGCGGTGAGTTTTTCTTCTAAATCCTCTGGAAGTGTCTTTTGTGTCATTTTCTGAAATTCTTCTGCAAGCTCTGGATTGGCTTTTTTCCAGCTACTGAGGCCACGTGCCCACTCATCTTCTAGATCTTGATCAGCTTTTAGCTTATCAGCAAAATGCTCTTTGACTTCTTGCGAAATATAAAAGGGCTCTTCAGGTAATCCTAAGGCCTTTTTTGTTGCAATTAGCTCTTCTTCTCCAAGGGGCGATCCGTGTACTTTATGGGTACCTGCTTTGTTTGGTGAGCCTTTTCCAATAACTGTACGACAGGTTATAAAAACGGGTTTGGTTTGGTGCTCTCTTAATTCGGTAAGCAAGCTATGCAACGCATCAAGATCGTGTCCATCGACTTCGTAAGTATCCCATCCATAGGCTTTGTAGCGCGCTGGCACATTTTCTGACGACGATTGCGAAAGCGGTCCATCGAGTGTGATTTTATTAGCATCGTGAATGAGAACAATGTTATCGAGTCCAAGATGACCTGCAAAAGAAGAAGCCTCAGCGGAAACACCTTCTTGTAAGCAGCCATCGCCCGCTAGGCAGTAAACTTTGTTATCGATGACATTAAAGTCTGGGGTGTTAAATTTTGTAGCAAGAGTTTTTAGCCCTAAAGCGTGACCAATTGCGTTTCCCACACCCTGCCCGAGTGGTCCTGTGGTCGCCTCAACACCATCTGTATCACGAAATTCGGGGTGGCCCGGTGTATGTGAGTGCAACTGACGAAACTTTTCAAGTTCTTCTAAGGGCAGATTAAAGCCTGCAAGATGCAGACACGAATAAAGCCACATAGATCCGTGACCTGCTGATAGGAAAAGCCGATCGCGATTAAGCCAGCGTGAGTGTTTTGGATTATGCTTGAGCAAATGACCGTACAAATAGGCCCCAAGTTCTGCACATCCTAACGGCAATCCTGGATGACCAGAATTGGCTTTTTCGACTGCCTCCATGGACAATTGGCGAATTGTGTTTGCAATTTTCTGTAGTGTATCGCGCTCATTTTCGTTCATGCGGACTTTCTCCCATAAGTTTTTACTCTTTTGCCACTATGACATATTCGGAAATATTCCTATATTCTAAAATTAACCCTTGAGTTTTGCTCAAATATACGTATATATTACCCATATGAGTATGCGTCATCTAAAAATTCTCTTGCTCACTTTTTGTTTATATGCTGGCGTTCAATCTGCTGAGTCTGTCGCTAATTTTAACAGTTTTGCAGGTACTCAGGAAGGGCTTTCTCCCGATTTCCGTATTGCAAAACACTACCAACGAGCTCAAGTCACTCTTTTTAATTTGAGGGGCACAATTGCTTCTACAAATGGCATGTATACACCTAATACTAGCTCACCTTTTGTAGCCGGGAATTTTGGCTTGATTCATAGATGGCTTATAAACAACTTGTCGTTCTTTGGAGCCTATGGATTTTTTGGTGAAATTTACACCCCTTACCACAACGCTTTCTCGCGCCTGGCTCTGGGTCTTGAATATCAGCAACAGTCTTGGCGCTACTTTCTTAATTCTTACTTGCCCATGGGCAACAATGTTAAACAAATTTCATCACGCTTCAAGTTAAATAAAAACGAGGTTGTATTTTCAGGCAATTCCGTTGATCTAGTTGACATCAACCAAAAAGAGGTCTTATCGCCTTATGGGCTTTCGTTGGGAGTTGAAAAAACTTGGAATTCACTGGTAACAACACTGATTGGTAGCTACTATGAAAAAGAAAAAAGAGCTTCTAGACGCTTCGGTGGATCTCTTGATTTGCGCTATCAAAACCAGAGCTGGCCAGATGTCATCGGGTCAGTTGGCTATGATTCTTTTTATGAAGCAAAAGCCTACATCGGGCTATCAT
>JAUILX010000180.1 GCA_030433395.1 Chlamydiia bacterium | reverse complement strand
CGATGCGGCCAGCTAAAGATTCAGAGGATTGTCTCAGGAGATCTTTGGATGCGCTGCCTAAAATCAAAAATTTACGATTGGCATCTGGTTGATCTGCAAGAACGCGAAGCGTTGTAAAAAGATCGGGAACTCTTTGAATCTCGTCGAGAATAATGAGCCCTTCAAGGGGGTCGAGTGCCGTTTTGGGATTTTTTAAGATCTCTGTATCTGCAAAGTCGTCTAAGTTGAAAGTGTGAAAAGGGCCTTGATATTCGTCAATGAAGAAACGAGAAAGGCTTGTTTTCCCGCACTCTCTTGGGCCCAAGATAGCAACAATGGGGTGGGTTCGGTACGCCTTTTTAATTTGCTCTAAAAATAGGGGCCTATGGATGATTTTTTTCTTAATGGTTTTATTTAGGGTTTGAATTTTCATAATAAATCTTTAAGCTCTTTACAGTCAATTTGTTCTAGATCTTGAAATGAGCGTGTAATGGCTAGATTGTGAAGAATTTCGTGCTGGTCGGATGTAAGGGCTGCGCTGCGTGGAGGTTTGCAAGATGGGCAATAGAATAGGCCGGTTTGGAAGTGATTGGCTGGATTGGCATGGCAGGTGGCGCAGCTGGGATCAAGCGAAAGAAGGCCTTCGTGCAGGAGAAGCTTGAGATGAAAGGCGAGCCTTAGAGCTGAGGGGTTGGGTGTAGTTTTGAGGCGGTTTAAAAATGAGCGCAAGAGAGCGTAGAGGGCTGGTGCTGGTTTATGAGGCATTTGCGTTTCTAAAATTTGTGATAGGAGGTAGCGGGCGGTTTGAAGGCGATTTAAGTCTTGGCGGATGGGCATGTGCAAATCAAGGATGGAGGCGTCTAAAAATTTCCAAAGGTCGTTTCTTCCAGGTTTGAGTTGCCAATCTGCGCGGGTCAGGGGCGAGGAGAGGTTGAGACGCTGAGGCGTTTTGATTGAGGCCATAAAAACAGTAATCAGCCCATGATCTGCTGTAAAAATGGTGACGATGCGTTTGTTTTCTCTAAAGTCAACCGATTTTAATGCAATGCCTTCGCTCATTTTTTAAGTGTAGAATAATTCAGATAGATCTGCTACTATTTTAGGATTATGCACCGATAGCTCAACCGGATAGAGTACCTGGCTTCGAACCAGGTGGTTAGAGGTTCGAATCCTCTTCGGTGCGATGAGTAGAGGAAAATGGGGCTCGAGCCTCGGTTTTATTTTAGCAACTTCAGGAGCTGCAGTTGGCCTTGGAAACATTCAAAGATTTCCCTACATTGTAGCAGAAGGTGGGGGCGCTGGGTTTGTCTTTGTCTATTTATTATGTGTCGCTTTAATTGGCTTGCCATTGATCTTGGTAGAATTTGCCATTGGTAGGCACACGCAGCGTAATCCTGTCTGCGCAATCGAGCGTATTCGGCCTGGCAGCCGTTGGAAATGGGCCGGCGCCTTGGGCATCTTAACTGCTTTTTTTATTTTAACCTATTACTCTGTTGTCGCAGGGTGGTCGTTTGGCTACATTGTCAATATGGCTAAGAGCGATCTGGTAGATATCCAAGAATTTGCCTCCGATCCCCTCAAGGCAATTGGCTACATGGCAGCCTTTATTGGAATTGTCATGTGGGTTGTCAGCAGAGGAATTCATAGGGGTATTGAGCAGTGCAGCAAGATTTTAATGCCGGTTTTAGTGGTGCTTTTACTGGGTTTAATGGTTAGGGCGTTGATACTGCCGGGTGCCTGGGCGGGTGTAGAATATTATTTGAAGCCTGATTTTTCTCAGTTGAACTGGCGTATGGTGATGCTGGCCCTTGGCCAAGCGTTTTTTTCTTTGTGTGTGGGTGAAGCGGTGCTTGTAACCTACGGTAGCTATGCCCCGAAAAGCGAAAATTTGTTGAGATCGTCTGTGTCAATTGCAGGTTTTGATACAGCAATTGCACTCATTGCTGGCTTGGTGATTTTTCCGGCGCTGTTTGCCTTCGGGATGGAGCCACAGCAAGGTGTAGGATTGACGTTTGCTGTTCTGCCGCAAGTGTTTTTAAAGATGGCAGGTGGACCTGTTTATGGGGTGATATTTTTTGCGTTGCTTGCATTTGCAGCCATCACAACGGGAATTGCTCTTCTTGAAA
>JAUILX010000019.1 GCA_030433395.1 Chlamydiia bacterium | reverse complement strand
GCTCCCATTAGGCATTCGAGAAAAGTCAAAATGTAGAACTGGATATGATGTCCAATCGTAATTGCTATCGTGGATCTTAAGACCTTTAAATAAATCTTTATTTCCTTCAAATATTTGCTTGAGCGCACTAACAAACAGCGATTTACCAAATCTTCTTGGGCGAGATAGGAAATAGTGTTTGGCATTAGTAATCAGTTTGTGAGCGAGACCAGTTTTGTCAACATAGACAAAATTTCCGCCCAAAATCTCTTCGATATTCTGAATGCCAGTTGGCAAGTCTTTCATTGGTGTGCTCCAAAAATGGGAAGGCTACAAGATGTATAAAATATTTTATCATCGCATGTTGTTATTATAACAAAGAGGTGCTTAAAAAAACGTGAGTTTTTTGATTTCTCGGCGGCGGCGAGCAGTTTTTTGAACGCTTGATTTGGTTATTTCAAAGTAATCAGCTTCCATGGCTAGTTTATTGGCGTGCACGAGCCAAGCAAGCTGAATTTGGGAGGGGCTTTGCAAGGGGATTTTTTCTTTTTGGAGGTTTTGCGGTGTAAAGGCGTTTTCTTTTAGAACTCTTTGATTGCCAAGCTTTATGCAAAGGGGCGCGATGAGCTCAAAGGGGTTGTCGTGGATAAATGCTTGAGATAGGTATTTTAGAAAAACTTGTGAATCGAAAACCGATTGAGCTTGACCTAGAAGTTGATTCGGGATTGATGATGCTTCAATGATCGACTGCACATGCTCTTCTGTTATTGGGTAATCAAAGTGCACAACTGCATTGGCCAAGGTTATTGTCATGAGCTGTTTTTTGACTTTTGCAAATTCAGGAGCTTTAAGGCCGTGCATAATAAAGGGAAATAGGGCCGTTTCGAATTTGTGACTTTTTAGTGAAAAGAAATCATAGGACAGAGTGGGCATCCATTTTTTGTGGTAGGTTTTGATTAAGGCTAGGCTTCGCTGTGCTACATTCTCCATTTGTGGAGGCAAGAAGGGCTTGATCTGGGCAAAGGTTTTTGTTTCAGATGCGGCACGGAACCATTCAATGGCAAATGCGCTAAGAAATGGAATAATGTCTTCTGGATCGCCATCTGCTATTTGTAATAAAAGCTCTTCAAAGGCAACGCGAGTATGAATGGAGTTGTAAAGCGTGTCAACGAGTGCTTTATCAAAGCTCATCAGTTTTGAGAGTTTTTCTTGGAGCGCGCTCTCTGAGCTGGTAAATTCGAGTGTTGAAACGCTTTCAAGGGTAAACTTTCCTATAGCGTGGATGGCATCATTTGTGAGGCCTGTTTCATATGCTGGGAGTACATAGAGCTTTCGGATGATTTCTAGTTTTTTTAAATTGATCGGGCTTGTTACTTCTTTTATTTGGCAAATGATGAGCTTTTCAAATTGAGATGTTATGCTCTCAAATTCCTTTTTTATTTCAGATTTGGCTCTATTGACAGCAGTTGAGGTAGAGCTTTTTTAGCAGGGCTAAAATGAGATGCTTATTTGAGTTCTTAAGTTTTTTGGTTTTGAATCGGCGTAGGCAATCATATAGTGAGCGTAAATTTTCTTTGTGATAGAGGCTTATCCATGAAATATCTCTATTGAGATTTTGCGCAAAGCTGCTGATATAGTGATTTACTAATGGATCAGATGAGGATAAAGGACGGACTTTGATGAATTGGATCAAGATCCGATTGATATACCTTGCAAATGGAGCATCGGTGTTGTATATTTTGTTGCCATTGCTTCTTTTTAGGATAGAAAAAGTCCACGGGGCAACTTCTACGAGCCCACTGATTGGATCAGTTTCTACTGGGGGCGTGCAAAACTCTATAAGCTCGTTGAGCTGTTGAAAGATGCGCTCTCGATCTGTGTCGGTAAAATCGCTGATGTGGTGAAGAGTTGTGTTGCGTAGAATTTCAATCCAAAGAAATGCAATGGGGCGTATGGCGGCGCGTAGCTCGCTATTGCTTAAGGTTAATTTATTTTCTTTGAGGTTGTTTATAAGTGAGGCAAAGTGATCTGTCAGTTGTTTGTCAATGTTATCAAAGGGGCCTTTGCGCTCTAGGATGGGTTTAAATGTGTTTGGAAAATCTTGTAAGATGGCTTTGGCAATGGGTGATTCTGCTTGCACAACTTTTAAAACGTGTAGGGTCTTAATTGTGTTTGCTAATGAGTCTTCAAAGGGGTCTTTGTGTCTTAATGCATCAAAGTAAACCCCTTTATTTTCGTAGGCCAAATCTGTTGATATTTGCGGTATGAGATTTGTGAATTCGGGTAATGGGTCGTTTGGTAGATCGTGTGCAAGTGCATAGTAGGCCGAGAAAAAATCGATCATCCCTATATAGGCAATGGTTTCGTTTGGCATCTGGGAAAGTAGTGTGAGGTATTTGCGGCTCTCTCTGATAAAGGTGGCTCTTTTGGAGCAATTGGCTTCTTTGAAGTTATATATCCATGAGTCTGTTTGAACTTTTGATATGTTGAGCTTTGATGATGCGTAGTAGGCACTTGATAGGGCTTCTACGATTTTTTCGTGGTCAATTGAGCAACGATTATCTAAGAAAAGGCGGGCTGTTGTGCTGAATGTGAAAATGGTGGAGCTGGAGTGTAGCACAGAGTCATAATCGTTATCGATATCGAGATATTTTAACATTTCGTGTGCGCTAAAAGCGAGCTCGCTGAGTTTTCTTTGGTCATCATAAGTTGGATATTCGTGTTTTCTGTGGCAAAGGAATTCTGGATAGTGTTTTTGAAGTTGCAGTGTGAGAGCTGGAAAGTCAAAATCTTCAATGGCAAAACCCCACCAGGCGTTGAAAAAGTCTCTTAAGTGTTTATCAAAGCAGCTGTCTGTAACGCTTAATGCTGCAGCTAGAGTATACCACTGCTGCATTAAATTGGCTGCAGCTCTTGCTGAGGGTTTGCAAGGCCTAGGGCAGTTATCGAATGTGTTGCGATAGAAGTGTAATATGGAGATGAATTTCTCAACGTGAAAATCGCAGAACTGGATACTTGCCGTATTGATATCGGGAATGTTTGTATAGATGCGAATACGCTCCAGGCACAAAAAATAAGGAGTAAGCATTTCCCAAAGTCGAACTAGGTTTGCTATGTGAGGCTCTTTATTATATAGGTTTGCCACTTCGATTAAGATTGAAGGGACGGGCTTCATTTTTTTTGATGGATCGGATTCAATGTAGATTTGAACTGGAGATGCTGCTGACATCTTACAAACGGATATATTGTGGATTCTGCAAAAACGATTGAGTAGCATGAGTTTTTGCCCCTTTGCCAAATCGCTTTCAATGCCAGGATTTAAAGCTTTGCGATCTATGGGGAGTTGCAGCGCTTTGCCAAAAAAGAAAGTCTCGATGGTTTCGTAATCTTTGTCCCAAAGGCTTGGGTCGATATTCGATTTTGCAATGCATCTGATTTTTGTTAAATCACACCGATTCTTTTTTTCATGAAGAATCGAAAAAATTAGACTCTTATGGTCTTCATCTAGGGTATAGGCGCGTGCTTGTAAATAATTAATGGTTTGATAAGCCAGTGCATGGATCAGGGGCTGTGCGGCTGGCTCACGCACATCATCAAAATGTTGGAGCACTTTGGCTAAATAGCGGATCCGTGTGACATGAGAGCGCAAGGTGGAATTTGTTTCATCGCTTTTGAGCCTGTCTATGATGCTTTTGGGGCCAAGTTCTTGATAAAGATACCCTACTTCGAGCATGGAAAAGATGATCTTTGAGATTTTTTTCCAGACCTTAGATTCATTGTCAGAATCTGAGCCAGAGGATCCCACAGATCGGGGAGATGAGGCTTCTTGTGGAGGTGACGTTGTCATAAGTTAAGCAAAGGTAGCGTACTTTCGAATTTACGTCAGCTCATAATCATTATTTAACGCGAGTTGCGGATCAACTCCCTTTATTTAACACGAAGTGCTGTAGCTATGCAGCAGGTGCTGCATGTTGATTTGTAACTGACCCTGCTGAGTAATTGCTTGCTATTTGTTGGACTACAAAATGACGAACTTGCTGTCTGCTTTGCCACCTGCGCTCAATCTTTTGTTTTTCATGTTCAGAGTCCAATACTAGCGGTAATAAGCAAGTAAAATTTAATTGAAGATCGGTTATACTTTCTGAGTCTATCAGCATCAAAATAAAATGCAGGTAGTGTTCGTATCTTAAGTATAGGTATTGCAACTCAAGTGGGACAAATCCCTTATGATTTAATGCAGCAATGGCTACAACGAGTGCGATGGCTGCTCGCTGTTTATGGCTGCCAAAAATAGCTTGGTAGGCCACTAAACTGATACGGGTGATTTGCATCATTTTTTCAACATAATGGCGCTTGCTTGTAAATTGGGCACATGATGCTCCAACAAAAAGAGAGGCTATGACTCGATTCGATAGTGTCGAGGCAGGTAATGTTGTTAATGCTTGCAAGGCCGTACAAATAATGGAAAGGGATTGGTGCTTTAAGCCTAAGTGTGTGTTGCGATGTAGCTTGTATACATCAAAACAGGCATCAGTTGTGTATTGCGCTGAGGCTATAAAGGTGCTCATGAGCCACTCTTGAATTTAATTGATCTTATATCTTTAAAACTGCATGGACTGAATATAATGTTGTGGAAAATAAAAATCCAAGTTTTTTCATAAAAGCTGTATTCCTTGCTGTCATCTCTTGGTTCAATGCCACATGGGGCGTATAAAAAAGAGAGGCCTAGCTGTCTTGGATATGCATCAATGATTTCGCGCATTTGGTCTCGTAGCTCTTTCGAGCTATTGTCGTAAAAATTGCGCCAGTCAATTGCCGTTGCTCGCCCCGTCTTTGGAAAGGGATCATAGTTGATTATGTAAATGATGAGTTCGTAAAAGATCACTTGGGCTGTAAAAACGCAGGCTCGGTTTAACTTACTTTTAAATGCAGTAGCAGTTGATACGGAAGACAGAAGATAAGAGTATCTATTTGATAACCGGGCAAGCTTTTGAGGGATGAGGCCTGCGCGGTTTGCGATGACAATGATGGCAATGCAAAGGATGGCTGCTCGTTTTTTGTTGTTGCCAAAGATGATGGTGTACGCTGTCATGGCGATTTGAGTGATTTGCACAAGCTTTTCTAAATTGTGGCTTTGGTTTGTGCAAGATGCTAGGGCAGAAGATCCGATGGAGAGAACCTGAATCGAGAGGCATGATAAAGGGGTAGAGGGTATTGTTGCTTTTACAAATCCTGCCGTATTCCAAACAGAAAAGTACTGGCTGATGGGATTGATGCTTTTGTTTTCATTGAATCTACAAGCTTTATTCCAAGTGATCCTTGTTTGATTTGCGCTGTATAAATATGTATGCATAAAATTCTTATGTTGGTTTAGATTCAATTAGAAGGCTTCCATTCGGTATAGTCCTCTTTGTTTTCACAAACTTTTAGCACGTTCATGATTAAATGTCTCAAAATTTACAAGTATTGCGTTATACTGAAGGGACCTCAAAAATCGGATTTTTGAATTCCATTCGGTATATCTAGAAATGTGCACTTGCAATTGCTTGTGAAAAGGAGTCATAGTTATCACAAAAGTTGACTACAGCGTGTATCAGAGCACCTTTTGCGATGTTAATGATAAGGGTGCTTTTTTGTATCGATCCAGTATCTTTGGAAATGGAGCTGCTTAAAGCAGATGGAAGGTAGTGAAATCTGTTATAAAAATTGACCAGGTTCTCATTGATGCATCCTGTCCGGTTAGCAATTGATAAAATTGCAACTGACTGGATGGCTAGTCTTTTAGTGTTGTCTCCAAAGACTAGGCAGTAAATTGTTAGGGCAATATGGCCCACTTGTACAGCTTTTTCTATGTGGTGGCCTACTCCCATGAATTGCAAGGACCCGGTGACAAGTGAAATCATGACAATAGATTTTTTTGAAAGGGGGTCTTCTGCAAAGGTGTCATTGGCAAACTTGGCAAATTTTACGACGGAAATGGTTTGCTTTAAGTAGCCGAGGTTCTGCTTGACGCCTAAGTTGTCCATTTTACTCCAAGTAGGAGTTGTGTGGACCATTGTAGATAAGTAGGTATTCATGGCATCTATTTTAACATTTGAGTCGTATTTTCTACAAGGTTTTTTGGTGAGGTGATAGGAGGGAGAGGGTGGCTGGTTTTGAGAAGTTTAGAGCCGCGTTGTTGCTCTGTATAGAGTTTATTTGAGGTGAATTTTAGGAGGGTGTAATTTTGCGCGTTGGCATGGACGCGAATACGGGTGAGGGCAAGGAGCCATTGCGTTTCGACGGGGGGCTTGCCAAAACGGTCGATAAGCTCGGTTGTGATTTTATCGACTTCGTTAGTGGCAGTAAAGCTGCCCAAGCGGTGATAGATTTCAAGGCGTAGGGATGTTTCGGGAATGTAGGTGGCAGGTAGTTGGGCATTGAAGGGGAATTCGAGTTTGGTTTCGATGAAGCTTGTGCTTTTCTTTGTTTTGAGTGCGTGCATGGTTTTTTTGAGGAGCTTGCAGTAGAGGTGAAAGCCAATTTGCGAGAGGTGGCCTGATTGCTGTGTGCCAAGAATGTCGCCGCTGCCACGGATTTCTAAGTCTCGCATGGCAAGTTTCATGCCACCTCCAAAGGAGGAGGAGTCGACAAGTGCTTGCAAACGCTTTTGGGCGGGCTCTGGAAGTGCGCGCCTTTCTGGAACGAGAAAGTAGGCGTAGGCGGCGCGTGAAAATCTACCGACGCGGCCGCGGAGTTGGTAGAGGTCGGAAAGTCCGAATTGGTGCGCTCTATCGATGAAGATGGTGTTGGCGTTGGGGATGTCGATGCCGTTTTCGATGAGTGTTGTGGCAACGAGGATGTCGGCTTTTCCAGATTTGAAGGTGTGAAAGATGGTATCGAGCTCTTCAGCATCCATTTGACCGTGGGCAACAAGGATTTTTGAATGAGGTACAAGCTCTTGCAGCTCTTTGGCGATTTTGAAAATGGTTTCAACGCGGTTATGGATAAAGAAGACTTGGCCATCTCGGGCCATCTCGCGCAAAATGCCGTTTTTAATGGTTTCATTTTGCCGTTCAGAGATGATGGTTTTAATGGGGAGGCGATCTTGTGGTGGTGTGTTGATTGTGGACAAATCGCGCGCACCGGTCAGCGACATGTAAAGGGTGCGGGGAATGGGTGTTGCAGAAAGGGTTAAGCAGTCGATGCCATGTTTGAATTTTTTTAAGTGCTCTTTTACGCGCACGCCAAAGCGTTGCTCCTCGTCGATGATGACAAGGCCTAGATCTTTGAAGTTAAGATCTTTTGAGACGAGGCGATGGGTGCCGATGACGATGTCGATTGAGCCTTGATTGATTTCTTCGATGGTTTTTTTTGCAGCTTTGGGTGTGATGAAGCGGGAAAGGTGGGCAATGCGTACGGGAAATTCGCGCATACGCTCGCAAAATGATTCGTAGTGCTGCATGGCTAAAACGGTGGTGGGAACGAGCACAGCAACTTGTTTGCCTCCGTCAAGCACGGCTTTAAAGGCAGCGCGCATGGCAACTTCTGTTTTACCAAAGCCGACATCGCCGCAGACGAGACGGTCCATTGCTTTGGCCGACATCATGTCGGACTTGATGGATTGAATGGCGCTTAATTGATCGTTGGTGGGTGTGTAGGGAAAGGCGGCTTCGAAAAGCTGCATTTCATCGCTATCGGGTGGGTAGGGCCTACTGCCGTAAATCTGCCGCTGGGCTTGTATCTCGAGCATGTCGCGGGCGTAGCCGACGATGGCTTTTTGAGCGCGTGTGCGAGCGGTATGCCATTTTTTTGTGCCGAGGGTATCTAGTGGGGGATGCTCTTCGCGGGCGCCAATGTAGCGGCTAACAAGATGGGCTTGTGATAGCGGAACGTAGAGTTTGGAATTGGAGTTATACTCAATGATGAGAAAGTCATTTTGTGCTCCTGTATGATCGGGGCGAGTTTCAATCCCAAGGTATTTGCCGACACCGTTATGAAAATGGACAACGAGATCACCAATGGCAAGCTCATGAAATTCAGCGGGTGGAGTGTGGTAGGAGGTGCGCCACTTGGCGCTTCTTTGTGTTGGACGTTTGCTGATTTCTGAATAGGGGTAGATGATATGGCTGCCTATAATGAGCCCTGAAGAAAGATTGCCGGTTTTAAACTCGGCCTTCATTTTTGGATAGTGGGTTTTGATGGCGCGCTCTTCTGAGGCATTGGAGCAGACGAAGGTGATTTGCATCGATGAGGGCGCATTGTAGAGATTGATATCACACTTTTGTAGTTTATGAGGCTGCCTGTTAATGGGAATTGTTTTGCCAAATATTTCAAAGTGGGTTTTAGCGCCGGGTGAGAGCTCTTCGATGTTTTGAGGTGTGAAGTAAAGGTGAGGGCGTTTATCAAATAGGGTGTCTATTGAGTAGTTTTTTAAAAGCACAAGGTGATCTTCTAGAGCTGCTAAATCATCGAAGACAATGAGTGTATCTTTAGGCAGGTAGTCGAGGAGATGAGCTGTTGTTTTATTTTCGATTGCGGGTGTGATTTCACACGATTGCACTTTGCCTGTGGAGGTTTGCGCTGATGGGTCAAAGGTGCGGATCTCATCAATCTCGTCGCCAAAAAATTCTAAGCGGTAGGGCTGCATGGCGTGGATTGGAAAAATGTCGATGATGCCACCGCGCACGGCAAATTGTCCTTTATCGGAGACGAGCGGTGTGCGGTAGTAGCCTAGATCAGTTAGCATCTGGGGCAGAGCATCAAAGTCAATCTCATCATCGAGTCTCCACTTAAGCATAACGACATCTTTGGGCACGGGCTGTAGAGCGCCTTGCAGGGAGGTGAGCACAATTTTAGGCTCACTGCTTTTTAGGTGGGATAGAATTTCAAGACGCTTACCAACAATATCGGTATTGGGTGTGATCTCTTCCTCTGGGAGTGTTTCCCAGGAGGGAAAGTCTAGGAGAAGTCGATTAGAGAAATAGCTTAAGTCTCCGAGCAGGGCTTCATCGACATGAGAGGATATGACAAGGATCGTGTTTTCTTTGCGCTCTGCAAGGAGATAAGCTTTTGCCGAGGTCCAAACGTTTTCTGTTAGCATGTCAAGATTTTGCGCAGATGGTCAAGTGCATCCGGGATTTTATCTGGATCCTTGCCTCCTGCTTGTGCACTGTCGGGTTTGCCGCCGCCGCCGCCGCCAATAATGGGGGCAAGCTCTTTGATAAGGGCGCCGGCTTTGACGCCTTTTGCTACATAATCGGCGCTGACGCGTACGAGCAGTTGTCCTTTTCCGCCATGGCGAAGCGCAAAGCAGATCACGCCAGATTTTAGCCGATCCATGACCTGTGTTGATAGCTCAGCAAGCTCTGCTGGCTGCACATCGATCTGAGCAATGACTGCTGGAATGGAGTTGATTGTTTCAATGTTTGTGGTCAAGTCTTGGGCCATTTTATGTAGAGCTTGCGCTTTATAAATTTTTAGCTCAGCTTTGAGTTTGGTCATTTCGTTTAAAGAGTTTTCTATTTTTTCGGCAAGTTTAAGGGGCGTGGTTTGAAGGTGAGAGGCTGTTAGGGCCAAAAGATCGTCATTTGCATACATCAGTTTTTCAGCTTCAGCGCCTACAACGGCTTCAATGCGGCGCACACCAGCCGCAATGCTTGATTCTTTTGCGATGCGGAAAAGACCGATGTCGTGCAACGCTTCTACGTGAGTGCCACCACAAAGCTCTTTTGAGAATCCACCGATATCAACAACGCGCACTGTGGAGCCATATTTATCGCCGAAAAATTGCTTAATATCTGGTCGCTTTTGCACTTCATCGAAAGTGAGCTCATAGGACTTTAAGGGGGCATTTTCACGGATACGCTCATTAATAAGGGTTTCGATTTGGCGGATTTCTGCGGAAGTAAGAGGCTTGTGGTGATTGAAATCGAAGCGGAGGCGACATGGTGTCACAAGCGAGCCTGCTTGGCGAATGTGGGGGCCGAGCACCTCAATAAGAGCCCATTGCAGCAGGTGGGTGGCGCTATGGTAACAGGTGATTTCTTTACGCCTTGTTTCGTTGACATGCGCAGATAAAGGTTCAGAGACGATCAAGGTGCCATCGGTGAGCTTTCCGTGATGAGCGATCACGCCAGGATAAGGCTCTTGGGTGTCTGTGACTTCAAATAAATTAGACTTATGGATGAGCTGACCGACATCGCCTGTCTGTCCCCCTTTTTCAGGATAAAAAGGTGTCGAGTCAAGGATGACAATACCCTCTTCACCCGCATGCATTTGCTCGACAAATGCTCCGTTTTGCACAATGCCGATGATGGTGCTATCTGCTTGGCACGTTTCGAATCCAACAAAGGCGCAAGGGCCATGTTTTTTTACAAAGTCAACATAAGCGCTTTTCTCTGCTTGCTGCGATACTTTTTTGTGTGCTTTTTTGCTCTTTTCACGTGCCTGTGTCTCGAGCATCTCAAAAGCATCTAAATTGACATCAAGGTCGTGATCTTTTGCTAGCAGTAAGATTTCTTCAATGGGAAAGCCATAGGTGTCTTTGAGCTTAAAAGCGTCAGCGCCACTAATGTGCTTATTGCCACTTTCAGCTTTTTCGATGATCGAGCTTAAGATATTGCCGCCGCGTTGCAGGGTACGTAAAAATGACTCTTCTTCTAAGTGTAGGATTTCTTCAGTGCGCGCTTTTGCGTCGATAAGTTCTGGATAGGCCTGGCCCATTTGGTCAACAAGAGTGGGAACAAGCTCAGACAAGAAAGGTTGGTTTAAGTCTAACAGTCTGCCATAGCGCACGGCGCGGCGCAGGATTTTACGCAAAACATAGCCACGCTCGACATTGCTTGGCTGGGCGCCGTCAGCAATGGCAAAGCAAAGAGCTCGCAGGTGGTCGGCCACAACGTGAAAAGCAGGAGCGAGCTCGCCACCGTAGGTTTTTTTTGAGATTTTTTCGACATGGACAATAATGGTTCTTAAAATATCGGTTTCAAAGACAGACTCTAGCCCCTGACCAAACATAGCAACGCGCTCTAAGCCTGCACCCGTGTCAACAGATTGAGCAGCTAAAGACTTGCGGCCACTCGCATCTTGGTTGTACTGCATGAAGACCAAATTCCAAAATTCAGGGTAGCGCTCATCGCCGCCTGGAGCAAGAGGGTTGATTGCAGATCCATACTTTTCGCCTCGGTCAAATAGTAACTCAGAGCAAGGGCCACAGGGGCCAGTATCGCCCATGGACCAAAAGTTTTCTGAAGCGCCCATGCGCACAATACGCTTTTCAGGCAGATGGGCCTTCCAAAGCTCAAAGGCCTCATTGTCCTCTTCAAAGACTGATACCCATAGCTTTTCTACGGGAAACTTAAAAGTGTCGGTTGTCACCTCGAAGGCATAAGCGATGGCCTCTTTTTTAAAATAATCGCCAAATGAAAAATTGCCAAGCATTTCAAAAAATGTCATGTGGCGCGCGGTGTGGCCAACGTTATCAAGATCGTTGTGCTTGCCTCCAACTCGGATGCACTTTTGTGAGGTGGTAGCTCTTACATAGTCACGTTTGGCATGGCCAAGGAAGACGTCTTTAAATTGGTTCATGCCAGCATTTGTGAAGAGCAGGGTTGGGTCGTCGTGGGGCACAGTCGGGGATGAAGAAAGGGGCGTATGGCCTTTTTCACTGAAAAATTGAAGAAATTTCTTTCGTATTTCACTCGTTAACATATAGTAATTCTACTGCACTTGGAAAAAAA
>JAUILX010000179.1 GCA_030433395.1 Chlamydiia bacterium | reverse complement strand
CCTCTTTTGCCTTATCAAGAGCTAGTCGCAAGCGTGGATTGCTTTCAGGGTCTGGACCACCTAATTTTACGGCTGTGATAATTTCTTTGGTCACGCGTGAAAAGGCTTTGCCTTTTTTGGCATCTGCGCGTGCTTTTTTGTGTTTAATGTTTGCCCATTTACTGTGTCCAGCCACAACTATAACTCCTTTTGCATGCACACTTTGGTGCTGTATTTATCTGGCGCATCGCGCAAGAAACGTTTTTGTTTGCCATATTCTTTATATCCAAGCCGCTTATAAAGATCGTAAGCGGGGTTGCCTTCGTAAACTTCTAGGTGCAATATTTCAAGTCCAAGATCATTTTTAGCAGCTTTTTCAAGATGGCGAATCAACTTTGAGCCAATCCCCTGACCTCGAAAACGGGGATCAACAATGATAGCAAAAAGAGCGATGTGCTTGTGTTTTTCAAAGGGCTGAAGATAGATCACCGCCATGCCGACTACTTCACCATTTTTTTCATAGGTGAAGGCAGCGTTTTTAGGGACAAAAGAAAGCCAAAGGCGAATAGAATCATCTACTTCGGCTTCATTACACATGGGAAAATAGGCAAGGATTCCTTTTTCGCTAAGCCACACCTTTAAAGCTGCGCCGTCTGTATCAACTGTGGGACGGATCATAGATCGACCTCCAAAAGGATACGTGCTCGATAGTGACCATCAGACTTCACAAATTTTTCTTGGCGCAGTGTTTCTGTAAAGCCTTGTTTTTTGAGAATTGTCTCCAGCTTTGAGCCATTATAGATCTCTGCATACATCATCTGAAAATGAAAATAATCTTTGGCAAGGTGCTTGAGATTGCGCACAAGGGCAGTTCCAAATCCTTGCCCCTGATGCTTAGGGTCAACAACAACACTGGTCAGGCAATGGTGAATGAGTTTGTAGTAGGGCATCAATAGCAGAGTCCCTATTCCAATAATCTCTCCTTGATAGAGAGCTGTTAAGCTCGATTTGAAGCGATGAAACCCAATCCAATTGGGCACGAGCATATTGATTTCACCAGGTGTTGTCGCCGGAAACTGGTTAAGCACTGCCTGATCTTCCAACCACTTACGCAGAGCAGTCTCATCTGTAGGATCAGTATAACGAATATCAAATTCGGGACTGTCTGCTAACATTGCATTTCCTTTAAATAGGATTTAACAAAGGGGTCGAGGTCGCCATCCATGACCTTTTCAACGTTGGGCTCTTCGTATTTGGTGCGTGTGTCTTTGACCATCGTATAGGGCTGAAAAACATAGTTGCGAATCTGTGACCCCCAGGCGATATCCATTTTATCACCACCGATTTTTTTAAGCTCGGCCTCACGCGACAAGACTTCACGTTCATAGAGTTTTCCCTTAAGCATTTTCATGGCTGTTTCACGGTTTTTAACCTGTGAGCGCTCTTGCTGGCATGACACAGCGATTTTTGTTTCAAGATGCGTGATGCGCACAGCAGAGTCGGTGGTGTTAACATGCTGGCCCCCTGCCCCAGAAGCGCGAAATGTATCGACTTTGATCTCATCTGGACGCACTTCAATTTGTATATCTTCATCGATTTGGGGGCTAACATCAACGGAGGCAAAACTTGTGTGGCGACGGTTGCTAGAATCAAATGGAGAGATGCGCACCAAACGGTGAACACCCTGCTCTGCTTTAGCATAACCATATGCGTAAGGGCCTTCAATGGATAGAGTCATGCTTTTAATGCCCGCCACATCTCCATCTACGGTGTCAACAACTGTCATTTTCCATTTACGCTTAGCGCACCAGCGCTGGTACATGCGGGCAAGCATTTGGGCCCAGTCACAAGCCTCTGTTCCTCCAGCTCCAGCATTGATGCTTAAAAAGCAACTTTTAGAATCAAGACTCCCAGATAACATTTTACGAAGCTCTAAATCTTCAATAGTATCTTCTACAGTTTTTAGCTCATTCAGACATTCTTGATAAAATTCAGGGTCTTCGCTCTCTTCTAATTCATTCAAAACACCGCTAAGATCATCAAATCGTTTTTTTGCATCTGCATGCGGGATAGTCCAACTCTTTAGCTCATTAGCTTCATCAATCACTTTTTGAGCTTTTTCTTGATTTCCCCAGAACTGAGGATCTTCCATTTCTTTATTAAGCTCTAAAACCCTTTGCTGCTTTGACTCTAAGTCAAAGATACCC
>JAUILX010000178.1 GCA_030433395.1 Chlamydiia bacterium | reverse complement strand
TTTTGGCGATCTTTCTAGGAAAAACTGCTTGAGGATAGCGCGTTGGCTATCCACTGCGCAGATTTTTCTAAAAATTTCATCAAAAATATGCACCATTTCATAGATAGTTGATCCGCAACTCGCGTTATTTAGATAACTCAAGAACTTCATGTTCTGCAATGTATTCTAATGCCTGCTTTTGTACTGGCGAAAAGTGACAAGTTTTTGAGACAACGTTTAGAATGACTCCTCTTTCTCCTTTATCACAAATTTCCCCAAGCTGAGCTGCAAGACCTCCTGCAAAGAATTCTAACCAACCCGTCATATCTAGGTCTTGATCACGAACTGTTTGAATGGCTGTGTAATATGCAATTTTATCTCGATCATAGTATTCGCTAAGTGAAAAAAGCCGTTTAAAATCGTAGCCGGCCATATACAAGCAAAGCGTTGACAAAAGACGCGATGCGCGTCCATTACCATCTACAAAGGGGTGAATATGTAAAAGCTGAAATTGAGCAATGGCCGCTATAAGTACTGGATGGATGTCAGAATCTTGATTGAGCCATATGATCAACTCCTCCATCATAGCAGGCACGAGTTCAAGAGGGGGAGGTCGATAAATAATATCTTTTGTTTTTGAATTCACGATGTAGTTTTGAACGGTTCTGTACTGGCCTGGTTGGCTGTAATCACCTCTGACACCTTTAACCAACTGCTGGTGCATTATTAGAATTAAGTCATCCTTAATTTCATTTTTTTCTACCTGCATTAACATATATTCATAGGCTCTACGGTAGTTCAGTAGCTCTTGCACGTCATCAGGGTCTGCGTCAGGCAATGTTTTCCCATTTAAAACACTTTCAGATTGATCAAGTGTAAGTTGAGTTCCCTCGATATGCGTTGTGTGATGCGCTTCAAGAAGCAATGCTTGTGATTGCATGCGTGCTATCCACTCTTCTGAGACGTCTGCCGCTGCTAAAAATCCATAGGCCCTTTCAATCAATCTTAAAGAGTTTGAGATTGACTTTGAAAGGGTAAATTTTGGTGAGAAACCCATGCTCTTTATTGTAGCAGACGTTCATGAATAGCTCAATCGCTTCGAAGTTTTTCGATCTCGGATGCGATGAGATCATCATCGACTTTTTGAAAGAGCACGAAGGGCTCGGGGAGTTTTTGCCCGGGGAGAAATGGAGGATGATCCCACGTAGCAATTTCGGCTTTAAAGCCAAGGAGCTTCCAAAGGCTTTGGGCTGCTGAGGGCATAATGGGGTAGGCGGCTATGGCTAGGCATTTTAGGGCTTCAAGGCAGCAATATAGTGTAGCTTTGGTAGCCTCGCTTTCTTTATCTTTCCAAGGCTGTTTGTGGTCAAAGTAGACATTGCCTGCTTGTGCAAGCTCCATCAGGAGCTGTGAGGCTTTGCGCAGGTGGTAATGAGCATAGGCTTCTTTGATTTGGGCTAGCAGATCCTGACACTGCTCTATGAAGGCATCATCTTCTTGTGAGAGGGTGGATTTTGGGGCTGTAGCATCAAGTCTGCGGTTTAAAAAGGTGAGCGAGCGGTTGGCAAAATTACCTAGCTTTCCGACAAGCTCAGAGTTGCAGCGTGTCTTAAAGTCGAGCCAAGTAAATTCGCTATCTTGGGATTCAGGTGCGTTGGCAGCAAGGACATAGCGGATTTGGTCGGCTGTAAAGTTTTGGAAAAAGCGGTCGAGATCAATTGTCCAGCCTGCTGATTTGCTAAATTGCCGCCCTTCAAGTTGCAAGAATTCATTTGCAGGAAGATCATCGACTAGCTTGTAAGGTTCATTGGTGCCCATGAGCATTGCAGGGAAGAAAATGGCGTGAAAGGGTATGTTGTCTTTGCCAACAAAATTAACAAGTTTTGTCTCTGGGTCCATCCAAAAATCTTTCCAATGGTCAGGACTCCATTCTTTTGTCATGGAGATGTAACCAATAGGTGCATCAAACCAGACGTAAAGAACTTTGCCTTGGGCATGATCAAGCGGCACGGGGATACCCCAGTCAGAATCACGTGTAATTGCACGAGGCTTTAGGTTCTCTATGTAGTGCTCTGCAAATTTTAAAACATTGTTCTTCCAAGGTTTGGTTTTAATCCACTCTTGAAGCTGGTCTTTGAATTTGTCAAAGCGCATGAACCAGTGAGTCGTTTTTTTGAGAATGAGTGGTGCATTGGAAATTTTCGAGCGTGGCTC
>JAUILX010000018.1 GCA_030433395.1 Chlamydiia bacterium | reverse complement strand
ACGGTAAATCCATGGTCATTCATATTCAAAACAAGATTTTGTCCCATCACTGCTAGCCCAATTAAACCAATATCTGCGCTCATAAAAATACTCCTTGTTTGTACCTGATATAGAGAATAATAGATCAACAGTCAAGTATAGTAATAGGTGAGCTCTTCGTTTTTACGGGGACCAATGATGCGCCAGTAAAAAACAATCTGATCTTGATCCCATGTAATGTTACCCAAGTAGGTGTCTTCGCCGCACAAGTGAGCATCAACTGACACGAGCTGATTGGGCTTATTTGCTGTTAAGTTAAATAAAAAAACAGGGTGATTAACTCCACGTCTTAAATGCTCTAATGTAATGAGGTTTGATTGCGCATGCAAAGCCCAACGAAATGCGCTTGAAAATGCAATGTTGGAGCCTTCATCACTATACCAGCAGCCTTTTTCTTGAAACACTACGGTGTTGGAGCTTGTTAAATCCATCATGATTTCAGCACTGCCAGTTTGTGCTATGCTGCCACGTGATTTTGAGCGCAAATCCAATTGCTTGACTTTAAGCAAGCGCTTCCAAAAAGCACGCAGATGATAGCTGCAATTTGAAGGAATTTTTTGAATATAACAATAGCTCTTTTTCTCATCAGGTGGCAGCATTAGATAGGCTTTTTTTAATAACAGCTCTAACTCTGCGTGTAGCGGCCAGGAAGGATTCATGCAATAAATCAACTTTTTTCCTTCACGCAAAGAAATGATGATGCCGTGTTTTTCCAAGTGCGCTAAAGCGCGTTGAACTGGAGCTAGCGGAATATTTAAAAGCGATTGCAACTGCGTTCCATAACATTTGCCATTTACTAGCAAAAAAAGCAGCACGCGCTCAATATTACGATTGCCAAAAAGGTTTTTTAGCATAAATATTCACCTCAAATTAGAGTTGATTTTTATCAATTATACACGATCTTGGTTAACTTTGAAAACCTCAAATTGAGGTGAATATGTATTTTTGTTTTGGTACAAAAATCTTACAAATCAGCTATTCTCAAGCTATCACAAACGTGGAGATAAGAAATGAATACACAAATAATCAAGCACAACACTGCAGCTGTAGCAGATTTCTGTTTTTTATTACTGGCTGCTGGGTTCATTGGAATTTGCTCTCAAATATCCGTCCCCATTGGGCCTGTTCCAATAACGGGCCAAACGTTTGCAGTGATGCTGATCGGCGGACTGCTCGGTCCAAAACACGGCGCTTTTGCTGTAATGATTTACTTGTTTGAAGGGGCCATTGGTCTTCCTGTATTTGCCGGAGGCAGCTTTGGAGCTCATTTACTTTTAGGCTCAACAGGGGGCTATTTTTTAAGCTTTCCCTGCCTAGCAGCAGCTATTGGTTACATCTCTCAAACAAGCTGGTCTCATGGGTTAAAAATAGCAGCTTACACGGTCGGCGCGTGGCTAGGGCTTGCTATGGGAGCATTATGGCTTTCTTATTTTATTGATCACGCTTTTTTGTTAGGGTTTATCCCTTTTTTAGGCATTGAGTTTACTAAAGCTTTACTCGTTTACGCAATTCACAGAAAAGCTTAGCAATGATAAATGTAATTTCAATTTACAATGACACAGGTGTCTCAACCGGCTCGCTACATCATACCATTCATACCTGTGAGCAGCTTTGGCCTAGGGCGCGAATTAAAACCATCGCTGCTGCTGCGATTATCCAAGCAAATGAGCTTGATGCAACTGAAGTGCTGGTTTTTCCTGGTGGAGCGGATATTCCATATAGAAAAGCTTTAAATGGAATTGGTAATGACAACATTCGCGCTTTTATAGAGAGTGGAAAAACCGTCTTGGGAATTTGCGCTGGCTCATACTATCTCAGTGGTGAAGTGCAATTTGCTTTAGGAACATCTATTGAAGTTCACGAAAAGCGAGAACTTAAATTCTTTTCTGGTATTGCACGCGGCCCACATATTTCCCCTTTTGATTACCAATCTCTGACAGGTGTAAAAGCTGTTGCCGTTCACAGAAAAGGTCTTGAGCCTCTACGTCTCTATTATCACGGAGGGGGTTGCTTCCTCAACGCATCTAAGGCCCATAATACACGTGTGATTGCCACTTACGATGCTGAAGGTAAAGATGCTGCCATCATTGAGTGTAAAGTGGGCAAGGGAAAAGCCATCCTTTCTGCTCTTCACGTTGAATATGACCCCATGCTTGGCCATAGTGACTTGAAATCAATCAACAATCAGCTTAGACTGGAAGACGGAAGGCGCCGTGCGCTCTTTCAATCTCTGCTCTCGTAGCTCAGCTGGATAGAGCGACAGCCTCCTAAGCTGTAGGTCGCGCGTTCGAACCGCGCCGAGGGCATTTATATATTTTTGCACAGGACGGGAACATGTTTGCTAATAGATTTAAACGGTTAAAATTTATACAATCAAAAAGTACAAGATTAACATATAAATGCACAGTTAAAATCCGCGTAAAAGCTATCCTCAATTGCCCAATATACAACTTTAAAGGCCTCTTTATTGGAATGAGGCACCCAACTTATGTCCGTTGTGCCAAAAAGTTAAAAGGAACAATTATTAAGGGCCCTCCAGAATATGTAGGAAAACGCTCACTATCTATTATTTCTTATAGGAGAATACGTAACATTAAAAAAAATGATGAAATTGAGATTGACATTTCACTTAAAGATAAACTAATGGCCGTGCGTTCATAAGAGTTCATTTCGGTACAGGTGTTAAGATTTAAAGTAGTGGTCGACGCCTTCGGCAATGGAGCGAGCAAGCTCTTCGCGATACTCGCGGTTGTTGAGGGATTTGACCTCATCGGGATGGGTGATAAATCCTCCTTCAACGAGGATTGCTGGCATTTTGGTCTCGCGAATCACAAGAAAATTGCCATGCTTGACGCCACGTGACGGCGCTTTTGTATGATGAAGCATTTTTGAAAGCACATCGGTTGCAAGCTTTTTAGATGAATCAATACGCAACTTTTCACCTTTATTAAAATAGTAAACCTCAATCCCCTTTGCCTGCTTGCTCTGAGCTGCATTGTAGTGAATGCTGACAAAGACACGGCTTTTCGATTCATTTGCCATGTGCGCGCGCTCTTTCAAGGGCACAAAAATATCGCGATTGCGAGTCAAGATCACACGGTACCCTTTTTCATTTAGATAACGCTTAAGTATGAGGGTGGTAGAAAGGGCTAAGTCTTTTTCTTCTGTAGAATGGTGGCAAGCTCCAAGATCAAATCCACCATGACCTGCATCGAGGACAACTAAGGGCATATGCTTATCCCCCCATGGCCCAAAAAATCCATGTGAATCCATAGCCACGTCTGATGCACTCTTTGATGACGTTGCACAACCTGTAAGGAAAAGGGCAACAGGAAGAACAATAAGTAAAAAACGATTCATTGTGCCTATTTATACCGGAATCGAGGGCGTTTGTGCAAGGGCTTCTTTTACACTTTGCCGATCATCAAAGGGATAAGTTTTGTTTGCAAATGATTGTGTGCGCTCATGTCCTTTGCCAGCAATGAGTAAAACATCACCAGGCTTTGCCATAGACAAAAGAGTCTCAATTGCTTTTTTACGATCGGGCTCGATGATGTGATGGGCTTGGCAGCCAGCTGCAATGGCCTTACAAATATCTAAAGGCTCTTCGTTGCGAGGATTATCGCTTGTGATGAGAACAAAGTCACTATATTTTGATGCTGCAGCCCCCATTTTGGGACGCTTATCAGCGTCGCGATCACCACCGCAACCAAATAGGGTCAGCAAGCGAGCGCCACAAATTTGTTTCAGTTCTGCACATACATTTTCAAGGGCATCGGCTGTATGCGCAAAGTCAACAAAAATATGAAGACCTTGGTCATTTTCAATGCGCTCTAACCGTCCAGGTACAGCTCTAAAGCTTTTCAGGTTTTGTGCAATTTTATCAAGTGTCTGGCCCTTGACCAGCGCAACCCCAATCGCACTTAAGCAGTTATAGATATTGAAGCGCCCAATTAAAGAGCAAGAAAACCGAACAGATTGCCGCTTGTGCACAACAGTAAAGGCAATATGTGTTGCGCCGACCTCAACATCAAAGGCGCGTAAATCAGCACATTCATCGATCCCAAAAGTTATCACTTTAGCCTTTGTTTCAATCCGCTTTGAGTAAGGACAATCGGCGTTGATCAATGCGGTTGATTTTTGTGAAAGCCCCTTAAAGAGTTTAGCTTTTGCGTTGAAATAGTTTTCCATTGTCTTGTGGTAGTCGAGATGATCTTGGCTTAAGTTTGTAAAAATTGCGATGTCATAATCGATGCCTGCGACACGTTTTTGATCTAAAGCATGTGAAGAAACTTCCATTACACAGGCTTTAGACTTTGCCAAGACCATATCACTTAGCATTTTCTGCAAAGCAATGATGTCAGGCGTTGTCAGGAGGGACGGAAAGTGATGCTCGCCTATAATCGCTTCGATCGTTCCAATTAAGCTGCACTGATCTAAAAGATGTTGAATGAGGTAGCTTGTTGTCGTTTTACCATTGGTGCCTGTGATTCCCACCATGCAAAGTTTTTTAGCTGGGTTATTAAAAAACCGCTTGGCAAGCTCAATTTCCATCTCGCTAACTAAAGCGGTGACAACTTGTGTGGCCAAGCAAAAAGGATCCAAAAGATCTGTAACAACAGCTACTGCCCCAGCAGCAATGGCATCGTTGATAAAACGCGTGCCATCAAAACTCTGTCCTCGCCTTGCAATGAATAAATCTCCATGCCTGCATTTTCTTGAATCAGAGCAAAGGCCACTAATCTCAACATCTTTTCCCTTAACGTGAACGGGCAAATCTTTTACTAATTTTTTCAATTTCATTTTTTTTATTATATGGTATAGAAGGATTTATGAGTGAGGGGATTTTAGTTGGCTCAGATGCCAGTTACGAAAGGCTACTACCTTGGTGGTACTCGCATTTAAAAAAAGACAATGACACGCCCATAGCGATCCTTGATTTTGGCATGAGTCCTTGGGGACTTGCTCAAGCAAAAAAAATCGGGACGATCATCGATGCAACAGCTCCACCCAATATCAAGGTAAAATGCAAGGTCTCGTATGCACAGCGCATTTCCCAGGCTTGCTTAAAGCGCATCAAGCACATGAAACGCTCTCCCTTTGACACCACGCTTTGGCTAGATCTTGACTGCATTGTGCGCTGCAACGTAAAGCCTCTGTTTGCTTATGCCGATCACCCTTCGGGATTTGCAGCTGTCTTTAACGATGATATTATATATGAAATTATGCACAAAAGCAAAAGGTATGGATTCAATGGCGGCGTGCATGTAGTAAAAAAGACAAGCCCCATCTATGACTTATGGATCAAAGTTGCTATTGAGCGCGCTGATGACTTTTATTACGACGATGTTATTTTATCTGAGGCTTTGACAGCACCAATAGGGCACATCCCGATAGAATACAACAGCTACAGCTCAAATGCCAAAATTAAACATCTTGTGGGAGAGTGGGGGAAAAAAATCCTCTTCTCTGACCCCAATTACCGTCATCAGTTCTTTGAGCCTTTTGAAGAAGCGTGTAGCGATGATTTTGGAATTGTGCTCCGCGTTGACGAAGAAACAGAGCCTTTTATCGATTGGTGGATGACAAATTATCGCATGTATAACAATTTCCCAGTCTCAATCAACAAAAATAAATTCCCAAATTCTCTTGAGCTAACGCCATGCCATATTGTCCAAGGCCACCTATCACCTTCAACAGAAATCTGGGACTACATGGATCGAGAAATTGTTTATCCTAGTGTTAAAATCATCCACTACAGCGGAATTGAAGGCAGGCTTGCTTTGATACGCGAAATCATGATTGGTTCCATGATTCATAAAACGCCTGCTGGAGAACGACGTGAGTAAGGGAATATTAGTAGGAGCAGATGCCAGTTATGAAAGGCTGCTGCCATGGTGGCATTCACACGTTAAAAAACACAATGACACGCCCATAGCAATCCTTGATTTTGGCATGAGTCCTTGGGGACTTGCTCAAGCAAAAAAAATCGGGACAATCATCGATGCAACGAGCTCTCCTAGCTTCAAGGTCAAGTGCAAAGCACTAGCTGACCAACGCATTGCTAACGCATGCTTAAAACGCATCAAGCACATGAAACGCTCTCCTTTTGATACAACGCTTTGGCTAGATCTTGATTGTATGGTTCGTTGTAATGTTGAGCCTTTGTTTGCTTATGCAGATCATCCTTCAGGGTTTGCAGCTGCATTCAACTACAACATTAAAAAGTATGGACTTAATGGTGGGGTGCATGTCGTAAAAAAGAAAAGCTATATCTACGATTTATGGATCCAAGCTGCTAAAAATCGAGCAAATGATTTTGATTACGATGACAATGTGCTTGCTGAAGCACTAAAAGATCCTATTGGACAAATGCCTATTGAATACAATATTGATAGACCCGATGCCAAAATTAGACACCTCATGGGAGAGTCTGGAAAAAAAACTCTTTTCTCTGACCCCAATTACCGTCATCAGTTCTTTGAGCTTTTTGAAGAAGAGTGTAGCGATGATTTTGGAATTGTGCTCCGCGCTGACGAAGAAACAGAGCCATTTATCGACTGGTGGATGGCAAATTATCGTATGTATAACAATTTCCCGGTCTCAATCAACAAAAATAAATTCCTAAATTCTCTCGAGCTAACGCCATGCCATATTGTCCAAGGTCATCTATCACCTTCAACAGAAATCTGGGACTACATGGATCGAGAAATTGTTTATCCTAGCGTCAAGATCATCCACTATAGCGGAAAAGAAGGCAGGCTTGCTTTGATACGTGAAATCATGATTGGTTCCATGATTCATACAAGCTCTTTAGCTCCCTTACCTCCGCAATTGAATCGGCTTTTTCCGGGTTATATCTAGGATCACCCACAGGGTATCCGTGGGGATCATCGGATGGAACGCCGAGGTAGTTAAGTGTACGGCGAGCAATTTCTCGAAATACTGGCGCAGCGCATTTGCCACCATAATGAGTTTTTCCATAGCCAGGAATAAATTTATACTCGGGCTCATCGATACCAATAAACAAGACAAAACGAGCATCTTTTGCTGGAGCAAATCCTAAAAAGGATGCAAAGTGGATCTTTTTAGAATATCCCCCATCCACAATTTTTTCAGAAGTCCCCGATTTTCCAGCTTCAGTATAACCTGCGACATCTGCTCGAGCGCCAGAGCCGCCAGGCTTTGTCACAAGCTTCATCGCGTCAATAAGCTGGCTTGTAAGAGCAAGCGGCAACTTGCGCTTTGTTGTTGGACGATCATCAATCTGGTATAGCTCTTTATCCTTATGGCAAATGCGCTTTATGAGTGTGGGATGTACATCGTGTCCGCCGTTTGCAATGATTGCATAAGCGCGCGCCATCTGCATGCTAGTCGCCAGCATGTTATAGCCAATAGCAAGCGTATAAGGAGTGGGCTTTGACCACTGCAGCTGACCTCCCGCATATGTCTTTCCAGGTTTTGGCAACATTCCAATCCCCTCAGACGGGAGCTCAACATTTGTCTTGGATCCAAAACCAAAAACATGAATGAGCTGATCGCGATACCAGTCTTCACCAAGACGATTTACGATACGTTCGGTAAGTTTTCCCATATAGACATTAGATGATTTAAGCAAAGCCAGCTTCATATTCAGAAATTTATGAGAAGAAACATCGCGTATTGTATGGATTGTCCCTGGAACGCGCCCATTATCACAGCGGATTTTTTCCTCAGGATCAAAAAGAGGCTTTTCACCTCGTTTAGCAAGTTCTTCGTTTGCAAGCAGTGCAATGGCAATCGTAATGGGCTTCATTGTCGAACCTGGTTCAAAGCAATCTGCTATAGCTTTTACTTTGGTATGCTCAGTTAGCTTTGAATCATTGTAGTAGCGACTAAAATGCTTGGGCTCAAAAAACGGATATTGAGCAAGAGCTAAGATCTCCCCTGACTTCGGATCAAGCATGATCGCCCATCCACCCTTTGCATTGACTTTTTGAGCCGCCTTGGCAATCTCCTGCTCGCAAATTGCTTGACAAGTCGGATCAATCGTAAGGTAAACATCAGCGCCATCACGAGGCTCTTTTGCGACTTGGTCAATTTCGAGTGAATGGCGCGGGCTACGCATCAAGATACGTTTGCCATCCCTACCTTCAAGAATGCGATTATACATCAGCTCAAGCCCGCCAGTGGGCTCTTTGCTTTCACGCACTGTATGAAGTACTTGACCTAGCAAAGACCCATATGGATATGAGCGTTGCCAATCTTGAATAAAAAATAAAGCATTGCTCGCTAGCTTATTTTGCTTAGCAAACCCTTTCCACCAACCTTCAATTTCAACCATCTGATCTCGGCTGACCCATGAGGCAATGCGTCTTGAGCGGCTTTTTTTAGCAAATTGTTCCGCAATAAATTGAGTGTCTTTTTCTAAAAAGGCATTCACGCCAGAGGCCATCAATGATTTAACATCTACTGGGATGTTATCAGGGTCTATATAGACATGATATTTTGGAACATCGACAACAAGCGGCTTGAAACTATCAGGTCTTTGAGCACTTGTACCAAAAAATAATCCCCGGCGTGCTGGCATCGACACAACAACACGATGTTGAGCAAAAGCTTTTTTTTCCCACTTATCTCCTTCAATCACCTGGATCTTATAAAACTGAAGAATTAACAAAGAAAAAAGGGCAAAGATAAACGTTGCGAGCCCAGCTCCGCGTAAATTCATGGGGCTTTGGCGAGCCGGATCTCATCTGACTCGTTAACAGGGCAGGGAACAAGTACAACCAAATCTTGTAAAGGCTGCTTGAGATGACGATAGGCCTGTTGTTTAGCAAGTCGCATTAAATTCTTTGGATCTTCAAAACGCTCAATATCGTATGAGATGCGTGTATTTTCCTCGTTGATCACAGCAACTTCTTTAGCAAGTGCAGGCAAGCGCATACGACACAGAGCTAAAGCATTCTGTGTATTAAGGTAAGAGTACAGCATCCCTCCAAGGGCCGCCACACATACTAAAATCTGAAAAAATTTCAGTTTCATCCTATCTTCTCTACAACTCGTAGCTTTGCTGATCGCGCGCGCGGATTTAAGCGCACCTCATCAAAATCTGCAACGAGTGGTTTTTTCGTTAACAATTTCACCTCGGGCAAACCCTCGACCTTATCTTCTTGCCAGTCATAATTTGGGCGAGCCGCTTGGCGAAACAAGTTTTTTACAATTCGATCTTCTAAGCTGTGAAAAGCAATCACAGCAAGCCTTCCGCCTGGGCGGAGTAAATTTAAAGCCTTAACAATCCCTTTCCAAACAGATTCTAGCTCCAAATTAACAGCTATGCGCAGCGCTTGAAAAAGCAACGTTGCAGGGTGCAGCTTCTTGCGGCTGTGTCCCATTACAGACGAGGCCCACTCAGCAAGTTCTTTGGTTGTTTCAAACGGCTTTTTTCTGCGAGCATCGCAAAGAGCTTCAGCAACCTTTTGAGCATTTTTAATCTCGCCATAATCGCGAAAAATCTTTGTCAGCTGTTGCTTGGACCATTGATTGACAACTTGCCTGGCAGTTAGGCGCTCATTTTGATCCATCCGCATATCTAAAGGACCATCTTTAGAAAAGCTAAAACCTCTATCTTTTTGATCGAGCTGCATCGAAGAGACTCCTAAATCTAATAAACATCCATCAATAACCTCTACCCCGCACTCCTCTAAAAGCGCATCGATATCAGCAAAATTGCCATGCACGGTTTTTAACTTTCCCTGCCAGGCCGCTAAATTTTCTGCAGCAAGAGCAAGAGCACTCTCATCTCGGTCGCAACCGATATATCTCTCTAGCTCAGGGTGCGCCATCAAAAGACTTTGCGCATGCCCTCCTGCTCCAAGCGTTCCGTCGAAAAAAATGGAGATCTCAGCTCCATCAAACGCTTGTATGCACTGCCTCCTTAAGACCGGAATATGAGCTTTTTCACTCACACCAGGCTCTCAAGTGTCTCCACTGGATCAGTGGATTTTGCCTCTTCACCCAAAAGTGAAAAAGCCTCTTCAATCATCCCCTTAAGATCGCCCGATTCTGCGCCCGTCATAAATGAAGCGAGCTCAGCGTCATAGCGCTCTTGTGGCCAAATCTCGATCTTATCGAGTACACCTGCGATAGCAAGATCGCCTGTGATACCCGCCGCTTGTTTCAAAGACCCCGGTAGCACCACACGTCCGAGCTTGTCGCACGTGGTATAGTGCAAAGTCGAAAAGAACAGGGTAAAGAACTTTTGAAACTTAGCAATGTGTTGCTTTGCCTTGAATTTAGCAATGATGGCAGAAATATCGCTCATGCGATAAATCGCCAAGCATCCGCCAAGACCAAGAGCAAGAGCGAATTTGAGCTCGCCCTTTTCTACTAAGCCATAGCGCATTGCCTGAGGCAAAACAAAACGATTTTTATCGTCGAGTTTTGTTCGAATCAGACCACTGAAAGAGAAGTCATCCATCTGTTAAAACCACCAGTTTTTCCACTTATTTCCACATCCTAACAGTAGAATCGCTTTGTGGCAACCGATTTTGATCAAAAAAATATTCACAACCAACATAACCCTGTTGTCTTCAATCTATTAACACACAAAAATTTTAGTGGAAATCGGTGGAATTTGAAATATCATCTACTCAGCCCTGCCTCCTAATCAAAAACGACGATAAAAATGATACTATCATTACTATCTAGAAAAGATTAAATGCTGTATTAAAAAGATATGGCAGATTTTAAAACTATAGACAACTTAGGCGTTGAAATATCAACGCGCTATGCTCAAGCAAGCGAAGAGCATGAAGCCTCACTTGTCAAAGACGCATCACGCCTCTCCCCAAAAACCAGCATCTCTATTAGCCGTGCAGGCTACCTTTCTGCATACGATGAGCTTCTTGGCACCAGGCAAAGAGCCCAACAATGGGCACGCTTCGCTCATCCTAAAGGATTTGAAAGCTCAAGCATGCGCATCTTCACTCACCACCTCTTGCCCGGAATTCGAAGTGATGAATTTGGAACCCTTGAATCCGACCGTATCCGCCGCATGAGGGAAGACAAAAAAAAGAATAAAGAGTACAATTGGGAGGAGCGCATTGAAGAAGATGAAGAGCAAAAAGAAAGTAAAACCCTGCTCCAGTTTTTTGATTCGCTAAGCGAGAAAGACAAAAACCTAATCGAAATAAACGGTAGACGCAGGCAGTATCAGAAAGGATGAGTCAGATCAATTGGTTAGACACCTTAGGATGGGACGAAGATCAACTCGATGATTTGCGCTTTGTCGCCTACTCCTATATTAAGCAAGGCAAATATGAGATAGCCCTTTCCTTCTTTGAAGCACTAGCCGTCCTTTCCAAAAATAACGCCTACGATCTACAGACACTTGGAGCCCTCTACCTTCAAATGGGCAACAACGTCTCTGCCCTCAACTACTTAGAGCAAGCACTTAAAGTTGAACCTGAGCACGAGCCCACCCTACTCAACCGCGCCAAATCTCTTTTTCTTCTCGGCTATAAACGCCAAGCATTTGACCAAGCGCGTTACCTCGAAACTAAAGCTGAAAAAAGCATCGCCGATGCCGCTTCCGCCCTCATCATGGCCTATTCGTAAAGGTTTCACCAACGCGTCGTCGAATCTTTTGAGCTCTCCAACGGATTTAATAGCCCAAACTTTGGGTTGCTAAGAAACAGAATCATCTAGTGTTGATCGAATTTTAATATCAGGATATTTTGTAGTTAAAAACGCATGATCACGATCCTCTTTTGTCAGGACGCGTCGCTTGGGGTTTTTACTAGGATCATATGATGAGACATGCCCTGTTCTAGCGTCAACAGCAATGCTTGTGGAAAACTTAGTGACATAGAAAAGCGAAGGATCATACAGGACGCCT
>JAUILX010000177.1 GCA_030433395.1 Chlamydiia bacterium | reverse complement strand
ACTCACGCAGCCATGGATTTGGAAAAGAGGTCAAGCAACGCATTTTACTTGGAACTTACGTCCTTTCATCTGGCCATAAAGACTCTTACTATCGCAAAGCGCAACAAGTAAGAACGCTTTTTATTAATGGATTTTCTGATCTTTTTAATCAAGTCGATGTGATTGCAACACCCACTTCTCCAAGTGTCGCTTTTGAGCACAACTCAATTAAAGACCCACTTGAGATGTACTTGCAAGACATGTACACCATTCCAGCAAACCTAGCCGGGCTCCCCTCAATCAGCGTCCCGTGCGGATTCAGTCCTCTAGGCTTGCCGATCGGCTTGCAACTCACCGCACCACAACTCTGTGACGCTAGAGTTTTTCAATTTGCACATCAATTTGAAAAGGCAAGCGACTTTGCCAAAGTACCTCCCACCTTTGATCAGGAGCTAAATTCATGAGCACTATCGATTATGAAAACTGGCAACCCGTCATTGGTTTAGAAATACACGCCCAGCTGAATACAAAAACCAAACTATTTTCAAGAGCTCCCAACCGCTTTGGCGATGAACCCAACACCAACATTGGCATCCCTGACACTGGCCAGCCAGGAGCTTTGCCTATTTTAAACCGCGAAGCCGTAAAAAAAGCAGTTTGTTTTGGCTGCGCTATCAATGCCCAAGTTCAAACAACATCCACCTTTGATCGCAAATCTTACTTTTATCCCGATAGCCCTCGCAACTTTCAAATCACACAATTTGAAAATCCCATCATTAAAGGCGGCTCAGTGAAAGCCGACGTCGATGGAAAATCCTACACTTTTGAAGTTGAGCACGCCCATATCGAAGATGACTCTGGCATGCTCAAGCACTTTTCAACCTTTGCAGGTGTTGATTACAATAGAGCGGGAGCTCCACTCATTGAAATCGTGTCCAAACCTTGCATGCACGGCCCTAAAGAAGCTGCCGCTTACGCAACAGCCATTAAAGCCATCATGCAATACATTGACGCATCTGATTGCAACATGGAGATGGGCAATTTGCGCATGGATGTCAACGTCTCAGTGCGCCCAAAAGGCACCAATGAATTGCGCCCCAAGATTGAAATCAAAAACATGAACAGCTTTACCCACATGGAATGGGCCATTGAAGCTGAAATACGCCGTCAGATCCAAGCCTACACCCTCAAGCCCCTTGGCGATCATAACAAGACCGTCAATCCCGGAACTTATCGCTTTGACATTACAACTAAACAAACAATTCCGATGCGCGTAAAAGAAGCTGCTGCAGACTACCGCTACTTTCCAGAACCTGACTTGCCTCCCCTCACACTAACTCAAGACTTTATTGAAATCATCCGCGCTGAAATGCCCGAGCTACCCCACCAGCGCTATGAGCGCTATCTCAACACATTAAAACTCACGCCGTATGCAGCCTCTGTTCTCATTAGTGATAAACACCTTTCCGATCATTTTGAAAAAGGCCTCTCCATCACCACAAATGCTCCAGCTCTATGCAACTGGATTACTGTCGAATTCCTGGGCAGAGCTAAAGAGCAAAACAAAACACTTGCAGACATTGGAATTGAAGCCGAGCAAATCGCAGAGCTTGTCGCCCTCATTGACGATGGAACCATCACCGGAAAAATAGCCAAGCAAGTAGCAGACGATATGATGAAAGACCCAACCAAGTCTCCTCGCGCCATCGTTGAAGCTAACCCCGACTACAAGCCTATTTCTGATACCGGTGAACTGGAAAGCATCATCGACACAATTCTTGCGGCCAATCCAGAATCCATCGAAAATTTCAAAGACGGTAAAGACCGCGCCTTCAATTTCCTCGTTGGTCAAATCATGAAGCAGACAAAAGGCAAAGCCAATCCCACAGTTGTCAGCGACTTGCTTAAGAAAAAACTTTTGTAATTCCTGTGTATGATAAGCTCAGCTTATGAAAGTTACAGATGAAATTATCCATAATTTGCGCCGTATAGATACCATAGATAAAGTTTTGCTATTTGGCTCCAGGGCCAGGAAAGATCAACACGAGCGCTCTGATATTGACCTTGCCATCTGGTGTCCAAATGCATCTGATGACGAATGGAATTCTGCTTTAGAAATTATTGAAGATGCCAATACACTTTTAAAAATTGATTGTGTAAGATTAGATTCAATGACCGAAAACAATCCACTGAGGCAAAAAATTGAGTCAGAAGGACGCATCATCTATACCAAACCTTGAAAC
>JAUILX010000017.1 GCA_030433395.1 Chlamydiia bacterium | reverse complement strand
CCAATCGTTCCATACGCAGGAGGTTTGGCAGAATAATCCTCATCTACATAGAGTACCCGAGGTTTTTCAAAAAATACCGTTTGTGTGACAGATGACATAAAAATCCTATTTTGTAATAAATTAATTCAACTTTTGCTTTACTGTTATGCGTTAGAAGCTTGATTAGCTTTTGCTCGCTGTGCTAAATAACCTGCTCCCCCAAGTACAGCTCCAGCGATTATCAAAGCAGCTGAGAAGCCAAAAATTTGCTTAGGGGTAAGATACGGTGATAGGCGTCTTAGATGATGTTTTTTTCCGTTGGGCTGCCAAGCTTCTATAATTGCAAAGCCAAAACCGAATCCCATTGGGATGCTTGCTGAAAGGATGTATACAGAAGGGTGGGCATATTGAAGTAATTTTTTTCCTACGTTGTTTACTAAACTCATTTTTTTTTCGCTTGTTGTAACGGCATCTGAAGAAGTGCCCTATGCAGAACATGTTACCATAATCGTTTTGGGGAAACAAGGCATAAAAAATTATTTAGTATAAATGGGGCAACTAGGACTTGAACCTAGGACCGACGGATTATGAGTCCGCTGCTCTAACCAGCCTGAGCTATTGCCCCCAAGAAGAAATCAGCTTAGCAAAAGAGCCTTCTGGGCGCAAGTTTTAAAATTTTAATTGCGCTATTTTTAGAGCTTTCTATATAGATGAATTAAGGGGTGACTTTATTCATGGTTTCTAAGCAATTTGCATTGATTAGCTGCATTTGTAGTTTTTTGTTTTTTGGAAAGGGTTATGCAGATGAAGCTTTGCTTCTTGAAGAAAGTTTAGCAGATGATGAGTTGGTCGCTCTTGGAGAAACGCTTTCTCGCGCAGATGCTATCCCTGAAGAAAGTGTTCAAGATGCAACAGATCACTTTCTTGAAGGCTATATTCAGGCTCTGATTGATATGAATTTTTATGAGTTTTGTGTCAGGGTCAAGGTCGATGGCTGCACGGTGTATCTGTCGAATTTGCCTAAAAATGATTTGATCCGCAATTCGATCATTGCTTTTGTCGAAGATCTGCCGGGTGTTGAAAGAGTCTGTGTTGTTGATAGCTTGTCTGATGAGGAGATTCAAAAAGAAGAGTCTTACATGGTTAAACCTCGTGTTGGGGGAACCTGGTTCCCCCAGACAACGGTGCTTTTTCAGCCGCTTATTGCTGACCCTAGACAACCTCAATATTATGCTGAATATCGTATGGGTGATGATATCATGGGTGATAATACGATTGCTGTTGCTCTTGGAGATGAATTCCCTATTTTCCGTTGGCGAGATGTTTGGCCGGCTCACGGTGATTTGCAGATTGGTATTTTATCTGGCATTTGGTCTGTTTTTAATATGCAAAATCCCCACGAAGATGAATTTGCGGAACTTGTAAATACTGATTATCTTTTGGGCTTTCCCTTAAGTTATGCTTTTGATGCGTGGTCAATGCGCTTGATGCTTTACCATATTTCGTCACATTTGGGTGATGAGTTTTTGGTGAACAATCCAGGCTTTATACCGCAGCGGGTGAATCCAAGCTTTGAGGCTTTTGAATGGATCACATCGTATCAGTTGACTTCGGGCTTTCGTTTTTATGGGGGACCAGGTTTCGTTTTGCACAGCGATTCGACTTTTTCTTTGAAGACGTTTTATCTCAAGTATGGTACGGAAATGCGTCTTTTGGGAAAAAAGCATCACTACCACCGCCTCTATGGAACGCCTTTTTTGGCAGTCAATGCTCAAAACTGGCAGGTGAATCACTGGCAGTTTGATTTTACTGGGATGCTCGGTTATGAGTGGTCTAAACTGCAGGGTATTGGCCGAAAATTGCGCATTTATGGAAAATATCTTAATGGCTACGGTGAAGGGCAGTTTTTCAAGGAAAGAACGTCATTCTTTGCCGTCGGATTCTCTTGGGGTTTTTAAACAGATACGAACCCATCTTCGTAGACCGGGCCCCCTTTACCTATCTTGAGCTGGCCTATGAAGAAGTTGCGATAAATGTCTAGCCCCTGCTCTGCTGTTTGCACGCAGAAAAAGCAGTTGCTAACCCACTCTGATCCTTTAATTGTTCCTGTTGAAAGGTTGCGCATAAAGCGAGTTTTAACTTTATCGCGCCAGTACTCTGGTGTGCCAAAGAGGAGAACGGGGGTGGTGGGACAAACGCCTGTTTTGCGGCGAACTTCTTCAAGGGCATATTCAAAGTCGGTACCAATGCCGCCGGTTAAAAAGATGGGTAGATCGAGATAAAATTCTGCTTGACGTTCGACGAGCTTGTCGAGACGATAGGTCATTTTGATATCAACATAAGGGTTTTGCTGCTGCTCGTTAACAACGGCGCCTCCTTGGGATGTAAAGTCTACGATGTTTGCGCAAGAGAGTATGCCGAGCTCACGGGCTGCACGGTTGCCAACGCTCATTGCTCCGGGTCCTCCGCCGGTTACCATCGCCAGTGGCTTGCCGGGATTGAGCAGATCGTGATTGACGCTTTCGCGCATGGAAAGCAGTCCTTCGAGGAGTTTTTTTAGCTCGCCTTCAAAGTTGCCTTCAATCAAGTTTGATCCGTAGATACCAACAAAGGTAGCCGCAACGAAATCATCAACGGATTCTTTGGGCACAAACATTCCAGTGTCTTTGTCAGGCTTAGGGATGTATTGCAGCAGTTTTCCCGAGCGCTTATCGGCCCAATATGTGGGTATGCCAAATTTTGCAAGGTCGAATAGAAATGATCGATCCTCATAAGAAAAATACTCTCCCCCATCATATGAGGGCATGTTGAAATAAATACCTTTAAGGCAGCGCTGCACTCGCTCAGAAAGTAGCATTCGCTTCATAAACGGGGAGGGAAATGTGCGTGAAAGTAAGATGCCCTGAGATGTGATCTGTCCGTCTTCAATGGCTTTTAGAAAAGGGTAGGCGGGCTGGCCGTGAATGTAGCGCTCAGCTAGGAGTGCTTGCCGTTCGGTATGGAAAATTCCTGGCAGCTCGTTTTTGTGAGGATCTTGATAGATCCAGTCTTCTGATTTAAGCTTTTGGAGCTGGGTGCCTTTGACAATGAAGACTGCAGCTTTGTGGTTGGGAGGCGCTGTCGCTGTTTGATAGGCTTTGAAGATTGCAGACGGATCTTCAAGACAGATTTGCAGCTGATCACGGTCATCAAAAGAGACGTGCTCTCGATAAGGCTCAAGAGTATAAAATTCAAGGGGGATGCTTTCGATTTCGGTTTGGGATGTTCCATAAAGTTCGTAGACATCTCCTGAAGCTTGTGTGTCGGGTTGTAAGACTGAAGCGCTGGTGTGGCGGAAGCCTTCGGGTAAAAGTTCTGTTGCAACACGTGCAAAGCAGGTGAGAATATGAAGAGGTGCAGTGCGGACAAGCAAGACGTGCTCTTTAGAGAGGTGTTTTGGATCGTTGTTTTGCCACACTTGATGTAGCTTGAGCATCTCGCGCAGCTTGTATTGTGGATTGTGTAGAGCTTTGGCAAGGGTGGGTAAAAAACTATTAATGTCTTTATCATAGACATAGCGACCTTGCAGTAGAGGTAGGAAGCCGATCAGCCTCCCTCCAATTTGTTGTAAGTCTAGGTCCTCGTGGTCACCTGCACCGCCTAGCGACAGAAGCGGGCTGCCGTTTCTATCGGTGCGACCAAAGCAACGCTGAAGGTAGTCAGGATTTTTTACTTTGCGGGACTCATCGGCGGCAAATAATTTGCCGACATGCGCGCCGGGCGTTAGCCATTTTAATAGCTCTTCACCTGTTTGATCAAGGGCTTTGAGATGCAGATGTATTTTTGCGTTAAGGAGCTCTTTGGATAGCTCTATTTTTTCAGCGTGGGCGTCCAGACCGAGTTGGGCGAGCGTGCTTTTCAAATTAAAGTGAACTTGGGTAGGCTCAATTTTGAATCCAACATAAGAGGGGCTGATGCCTCTAATTTCCACAGCAGCTTCCCGATTGGTAGGAGTTCCCTCATTAATTTGAGTGATCACTCCATCAGGTGTAATGAGATCATGATGTGATTCGAACAAATAGCCGTGCATGCTTTTTATATACGCCTATTCGATTAATTCGTCATGTGTTCGTTATTTGTTCGATAATATTTTTTAAAACACTGGGATAAAGCAGTATTTGCTGTGGAAAACTTGTTGATAAGTTAGAAGGCCTTTATTTCAAAAGGGTTTACAATTAATCATTAAGCAATTGATAATCAATGGTTTAATTAATAATTGTAAACTTCAAGAAATTGTGTTGATAACATTTTAATTGATCTGATATCATCGCTTGATTATGGGGTCACTCGGAATACATGATGGAACTTTTCACGCAGATGAAGTGACTGCGTGTGCGCTTCTTATTCTGTACGAGAAGATTGATCGCGATAAAGTTGTGCGAACGCGTGAGTTGGAGCAACTTGGCAAATGCGACTACGTTTGCGATGTTGGCGGCGTTTTTGATCCGGCACAAAAACGCTTCGATCACCACCAGTCTGATTACAACGGACCTTTAAGTAGTGCTGGAATGATTCTTAACTACTTACTAGATGAGCAAATCATTGAGCCCGCTTGGCATAAATTTCTTGCAGATAAGCTTATTACTGGTGTCGATACCATTGATAATGGAGGTTACACACCCCCTAATGGTTTGTGTACATTTTCAGGGGTGATTAGTGAATTTGTCCCTGTTGATCATGATTCTCCTCCACAGGCTTACGACGATGCATTTTTTGAGGCCCTTGATTTTTGCATGGGGCACCTTAAAAGATTAAGAGCTCGCTTTGATTATATCCAAGAAGCAAAAGTCGTCGTGCAAAAAGCCATGGAGTCACAAGGCAAAGTTCTTTATTTTGACCGCTCACTTCCGTGGCTTGAAAGTTTTTTTGAGCTTGGGGGCGAGCACCACCCTGCAGAGTTTATTATTATGCCAGCTGGCAAGCACTGGAAGTTGCGGGGTATTCCGCCAACTTATGATCGCCGCATGGAAGTGCGCAGACCCCTTCCAGAAAAATGGGCTGGCTTGCTAGAAGGCGAGTTGAAAAAAGTCAGCGGAATTGACGGCGCTATTTTCTGTCACAAAGGACAATTTATCTCCATTTGGCAAACAAAAGAGGATGCAGAAAAAGCATTTGGAAAAATCTATCTTTAAAAAGATCATCGATGGTGATCTACCCTCTGAAAAGGTGTTTGAAAACGATCAGCTTATTGCGATCAAGGACATTGCGCCCGTAGCGCCAGTGCACCTGCTTATCATTCCCAAAAAGTGTATTGAGAGCATTCAGGTAATGCAGCCTGAAGATTTGCCATTACTGCAAGAAGTTGTGTCTGTTGCTCAAACGCTTGCAAAGGAGCATGGCGTAGCTAATGGCTATCGCTTGTTAACCAACTCTGGAACAGATGCTGGACAAACCGTATTTCACCTGCATTTCCACCTCATTGGTGGGAAAATTCTAGGTCCCATGGGATAAATAATTCACAAGTCCTTGAGTTAGCTGTGCAAAACGTTGCGTATAGATGTCATCACGGTCAAGTGTAAGCCAGTTAGCATTGATTTCAAGTTGGAAGGCGCAGACTCTTTTTTCATAGCAAAGTTGTGTAATGGTAGGATGCTTAATAGCTGGAAAATAATCTTGGGAAAAATTGCTCAGCCCCTCTCTTTGTAATGACTTTGTGACTTTGCGCAAAATAGAAGCAGGACATGTGCGCCCATACTGCGTACCAAAATCAACATCAAAAGGTCTATAATGGTGAGCTTGATGCAGATCGATCACAAGTTTGGGTTCAATTTCATCAATGAGCTCGCTTAGCTTTTTTTGAAATGCATTATTTTTGCTGCGGTTGGGATCGCAGGGAGGGGAGCCGCAGGTATAGAGGATTGTAGCTCCTGTTAGTTTATGAAGCAGGCGCGCTAGGGGTCCAGTGCCGCGATCAGCAAAACCGCGATCTGTTTCTGCAGCATGAGAGGCAACTAAGATGACTGGAAGTGCTCCTGTTTTTACCTTAAACCAGTGGTCTTTTTCTTTATAGCTAGCCTTTAGAAAATGTTTTGCTAAATGAATATGTCCAGGATGAATGGCCGCTCTTGGGTGAATCAATGCCTTTTGAGAAGAGCAAGTGAGAAGTAGAGTAAGAAATAGGTAGTGGATTTTGAATCGGCGTCTCCTTTTTTATGTATACTATGTTATAACCAGGTTATGCGTCTACTTATTTTACTAGCCCTTGGGTTTTCTTTAAGTGCAAGCGATGTGCAGACTTATGCACGCGTGCAGGCGCATTTGCTTATAGGGGATCATCGCACAGCTGTGGAAGAGTGTCGAGCAGCTTTAACTCTATATCCCGATTCCAGACCACTGCAACGCATGCTCGTACAGGCGCTTTCTAAACAGGGCTATGAAAAAGGTGCCTTAAGTGCATGGCACAGCGTTGCAGAAAAGCTAAAAGGTGAAGAAAAGCGCTGTGTACTAGAGAGTTTAGCATGGGGCGTACTTTGTAATGCTAAAGATTCAAGCCAGTTTGCAGTGCAATATAGCTCACTTATGGGTGCAAGACTTGCCCGTGATGCAGAAAGTGTGCGCGTGGTTAAAGATCACCTAAGCTCAACAAATGCCCTTATGCGTGCACTGGCCATCAAAATTGCCTGCGAATTTCGCGATACACCGCTCATCGAAGAAATAGTGAAGCGTTTTTCTATAGAGAAGAACTTTTTTGTCCGTCTTGAATTAATTCGTGCGTTTGGCTTTCTTGGCGTGAATGAAATGAGGCCGCAATTAGAAGCAATTGTAGCAGATGACAAAACCATGGCTGAGGAAAAAGCCTGTGCTATAGAGTCCCTTGTCAATCTATACGAAAATATCTCACCTGCAGAATTAAAGCGCTTTATCACCTCTAAACGAGCAGGCTTGCGCGCCATTGCTCCACAAGTGATTCTACACTTGGATCAAAAAGAGCACCTCGATGCTTTAGTTCCGTTGCTAAAAGATAGCTCCAGTTTGGTAAAAACAATAGTACTTAGCGCCTTTGCCTATCTTGATCCTAAAGCGCAACTAGATCAGACAAAAGCTCTTATGGAAGATCCCGATCCAATGGTAGCCATAACAGCTTGTTTCACAGCAATGCTTGCTCAAGATCCTCAAGGAGCAAAAAATCTTGAGGCTTTCATGACACACGAGAGCAAAGACATCCGTTATCTAACAGCTGCTACAGCCGCTCACAGCGGAAAGTTTGGGCAAAAGCTTTGTCAAAAATGGATTACACATCAGCACGATCCATTTATTCGAGCCAATGCGGCCATGGGACTGATTCTCAACCGCACGCGCGTTCGCAAAGCGTGCCATGCGCTTTATGCGCTTATCGATCAATATGATGAAATTTTGATGTGGGATCGCACCGCACATCCTTTTATTCGAATGATGGCTCCTTCAAAAGCGCGCCACATTCCTCAAATTTCAAACTATCCTGTCTATGTCGATCAGATGACGCGCTTGGAAATTTTAAGCGTGCTTTCTACACTCAACTACCGTAAAGCTAGAAATGCAGTTCATAAATTCTTGAGAAAAGGGGAGTGGGGATTAACCCAGACTGCATGTTCATTACTGCTTGGCGATGGTACACTCGATGCTTTCGATGCAGTAAAATCTTTGCTTGATGCAGACGACATCAAAGTGCGTTTGCAAGCAGCACTTGTCATGGCATTTATGGGGCGCGAGCCCAAAGCATGTGAAGTGCTCATCACCTCTTATCCACACGTTACACGGGAGCTCAAAATCACCATACTCGAAGCCCTTGGCGCGATTGGTTCAGAGCAAACATTGCCATTTCTTGTAAAAGCTTTAGAAGAGCCCTTTCAAATCACACGCGTTGTTGCTGCAAGTGCCATCATTCAGACCTTGTATCATTAGTCAAAATTCTATAGAATGGCCTCTATGGCTGCATCTAAACAAAGTTTATTAGGAGCGACGCTACTCATAGCTGGTACATGCGTTGGCGGTGGAATTTTAGCTCTACCAGTTGAAACAGGCATGGCTGGCTTTCTGCCATCTATCCTCACCATGACACTCGCCTGGATCTTTATGACAATGACTGGGCTCTATTACGCTGAGGCAAACCTGTGGCTATCTAAAGGCGCCCACGTGATGACCATGGCCTCTCAACTGCTTGGCCCCTTAGGAAAATATGCATCCTTGGTCCTATTTCTCTTTATTGATTACGCCTCCCTTGTTGCCTATAACGCCGCAGGTGGCACACTTTTAGGCCATTTCTTTGAAAAAATACTAGGTTTACACATCCCGCGATCAACAGAGCTCTTTCTTTTCGCCGTTCTTTTTGGCTCCCTGCTTTATCTTGGGACAAAAGTGATCGGCAGAATCAATTCAATCCTCATGGCTGGTTTAATAGCCGCCTATGCGGCACTCATTGGTCTGGGGATTACAGAAGTCAAAGCATCCATGCTTTCTACCCTTGGGTTTAAGTACGCGCCCACCGCACTTCCCTTAGTCCTAACCACATTTAGTTTTCAGATGATCGTGCCATCACTCACGCCCTATCTCAATCGAGATTCAAAACTGATTAAAAAGGCCATCATTTTTGGAACAAGCATTCCCTTTGCCGTCTATCTGATCTGGCAAGCAGTTGTGCTGGGTATTGTGCCAGTAGAGGCTCTAAGTTCGGCCTTTACACAAGGTTCAGCAGCAACAGAGCCATTGCGCGCAGCATTGAATAACCGAGCGCTTATGGCCTGTGCAGACGCCTTTGCGTTCTTTGCTATCGTGACATCTTATTTAGGGATTGGACTTAGCCTTTATGACTTTCTATCAGATAGCATTCACTTGCCAAGAAGGGGAGTTGGTAAGGTTTTCCTCAGCGCGCTCGTCTTGATTCCAAGTCTCTTTTTTGCGATCGTTTATCCACGTGCATTCCTTGTAGCTCTTGAAGTCACTGGAGGCTATGGCGATACACTCCTAAACGGGCTCATTCCCATCAGTATGATCTGGGTTGGGCGTTACGTCAAGAACTTGCAGGGTCCCATGCGCATTTGGGGTGGAAAGCGTTTACTAGTCATGATGGGACTATTTGCGCTACTAGTCATTGCAATCCAAACAGCCAACTTCTTTTAAATTGAAAATATCCTATTGTATCTAGCTTCTACCTCTTGTTGTTGTCCTATCAGCTTGCAACAATAAAGCGCTACAGATGTGACTACGGCAATGCTAGAATACGCAATAAGTTGCTTTGGTGTAATGCGCGTGGTAATGCAATTTGGCATGCGGTTAAACGCCGTTGCTCCAACTGTTACGCCAAGGGTGATGAAGGCTAAGATAGCTACAGATGCGCATAGTCCCATACATTTTTTCATGGCCTATCCATTCATCTAGTTTATTGGATACCTTTCTATTGATTTCAGATATTGTCATATTTTTTTCTTCATAAAAGTTTTATAGTTTCTAATTGCACGCGCTTGAAGAGGCTAACGAGTCTATTTGAGCGGCTTGGGCTCAAAAGGCCAGGAATGCCGATCTCACCAAGCGCAGTAGGCTTGCATTTTTGCAAGCGTCATCATAGCCCAGATGTCCATGAGGTTTATATGCGCTCGTATCTAGCTCTCTCCTGTCTCAATGCTATCTCTTTGCAAGCACCAAGCACTGCAGATGTGACTATGGCAATGCTAGAACACACAATAAGTTGCTTTGGTGTAATGCGCGTGGTAATGCAATTTGGCATGCGGTTAAACGCCGTTGCTCCAACTGTTAAACCAAAGGTAATTAAACCTAAGATAATTGTGGATTTGCATGCCTCTATACACTTATCATGGTCTACCCATTCATCCAGTTTATTGCATACCCGTCTATTGATTTGAGATATTGTCATATTTTTTCCTTCATAAAAGTTTTATAGTTTCTAATTGCATGCGTTTGAAGAGGCTGGCAAGGCCATTTGAGCGGCTTGGGCTCAAAAGGCCAGGAATGCCGATCTCATTAAGCGCATTAGGCTTGCATTTGAGCACAGCCTCAGGGGTTTGGCCATCATAAATATATAGTAATAGCGCAGCAAGGCCTGCTGAAATAAGTGCATCGGCGCTAGCTTCAAAATAAATCTTGTCATTCTCAGTGTGTGCTATAAGATACATTCTGCTTTGACAACCCTTCACGAGATGATCATCGCTCTTTGCGCTATCTGTCATTGGTTTAAGCGATCGGCCTAATTCAATAATTCTATTGTATTTAGCTTGGCGGCTATCGAGCTCGTCAAAAAGCTTTTTTAGCTCAGCTTGTTTTCTTTCGCACTCTTCAAACATAGACAAAATTATAGGTCGGGCAAAAAATAAATACAAGGGTTAAGAGCAAAAAATATGCCCACCTCACAGGCATTTAATCACTTATTCTCTTTTTTGTTGACTGGAAAAGGGGCGATAGTGTTTGATAGTCTCTATTATGGCACGAGAAGAGACATTACAGATGGAGGGAGAAGTCGTAGACCTGCTCCCAAACATGAGTTTTAAAGTGCGCCTAGAGAATGGACTCGAGGTGTTTGCCCATTTATGTGGAAAGATGAGAATGCGTAATATTCGCGTACTAGTCGGAGATCGCGTCACATTAGAGCTATCTCCCTATGACTTGAGTAAGGGACGCATTGTCTATCGACTAAGATAAATAAAAGTGCTTGCTATCTGACTTGAAATGCGTTATGCTGCATGCCAAGCTGCATTGCCCGGATAGCTCAGAGGTAGAGCACTTGCATGGTAAGCAAGGGGTCGTAGGTTCGATTCCTATTCTGGGCAAAAAAAGTTTAATTAACAAAGCCGAAGTATCGGAGGAAAGATCAATGGCTAAAGAAAAATTTCAAAGAAATAAACCACACATTAATATTGGAACGATCGGCCACGTTGACCACGGTAAGACGACGTTAACTGCTGCTATCACTAAGACATTAGCTGAAAAAGGCGGCGCTGCATTCCGTGATTACGCTACGATTGATAACAGTCCAGAAGAGCAAAAACGCGGTATTACAATTAACGCTAGCCACGTCGAGTATGAAACAGATGCACGTCACTACGCTCACGTTGACTGTCCTGGACACGCAGACTATGTTAAAAACATGATTACAGGTGCTGCGCAAATGGACGGGGCTATACTTGTGGTAGCTGCAACAGACGGTGCTATGCCTCAAACAAAAGAGCACATCTTGCTAGCACGCCAGGTAGGCGTTCCTGCAATTGTTGTTTTCTTGAACAAAATGGACCAAATTGATGCTGGCGACGAAGAGCTCGTTGAACTCGTTGAAATGGAGCTTTCCGAGCTTCTTGAATCAAAAGGGTACAAAGATGCACCAATCATTCGTGGTTCCGCTCTAAAAGCCCTAGAAGGTGACGCTACATACGCAGCTAAAATCATCGAGCTAATGAACGCAGTTGACGAAAAAATCCCAACACCTGAACGTGAAGTCGATAAGCCATTTTTAATGCCTGTTGAAGACGTTTTCTCAATCTCAGGACGTGGCACTGTTGCTACAGGTCGTGTTGAGCGCGGTGTTATTAAAATGAACGACAAAATTGAAATCGTTGGTTTGCGCAAAGAGAAAATGGAAACTGTTGCAACTGGCCTTGAAATGTTCAATAAAGTTCTTGATGAAGCCCGTGCAGGTGAAAACGTTGGTGTTTTGATGCGCGGTGTTGACAAGAACCAAATTGAAAGAGGAATGGTTCTTTCAGCTCCTGGTACATGTAAGCCACACACCAAATTTAAAGGTGCTGTATATATTTTGAAAAAAGAAGAAGGTGGTCGTCATAAACCATTCTTCTCTGGATACCGTCCACAATTTTACATCCGCACAACAGATGTTACAGGTTCTGTAACACTGCCAGAGGGAACTGAAATGGTTATGCCTGGTGATAATGTTGAGCTTATTGGTGAATTGATTCAGCCGGTAGCAATGGAAGAAGGTATGCGTTTTGCGATCCGTGAAGGTGGTCGTACAATTGGCG
>JAUILX010000016.1 GCA_030433395.1 Chlamydiia bacterium | reverse complement strand
TCCCCATAAAATAGCGAGGATTCGAGCGATCAGCAAGCACACCACTTAAAAATTTACTTAAGCCATAAGCCAAGCTAAAGACAGTGCCCAAAATACCCAAATCAGTGATTGTCAAACCAAGACCCTCCATCAATGCAGGCTTGGCAGCATTAAAGCTCTTGCGTGTCAGATAAAACATCGCATAGCCAGAATACATTCCAAAGAAAGTGCGCCAGCGCCAATAGGCATAGCGTTTTTTGACCAGAGCATTTTGAGCAATATCCGAGCGTTTCTCAGGAGGTATAAAAAAATTAAAAATCTTTTTCATTCAATAAAAATGCATCACTTTGGCATGTTATGGCTATAGGATGATGGTAGCAGACTTAGGAGTTTTTAGCGAATTATGGACGATTTTTTCACCCCGCCTCCCAAGTTTGATCCAGCTAGAAGCCCCCCGCCGATCGACCCCATTGGCGACCAACATCAAGATCAAAAGCAGCAAAAACCCTTCGATCAAGACCCTGAAAAACGCCAGCGTCTTATCAACGGCTCGCTCCTTCTTTTTTTCAAAAAAGTTTTTGCTACATCTCTTTTTTCACGCGGCTCTCGCGGCTCAAAAACTCCAGAAGAAATCAATGCTGCCGCTCACGTCATCAAGGAACATCTTGAAATGCTCAAAACATCCGATCAAAACGACAATCCCCATTTTATTGAAGAGCTCTCCATAGCCTATCTAACGCTCAGCTCCATCCCTCCAGGCTCGCGCTTTGATGCCTTTCTCCAGGCTGCTAACATCTATCCCCAGGGCGATGCCCACTCCTTTGCCTTCTATCTCGCCAACCATGCAGGCGACACCTGGCTCCCCTTTCCTTTCCTCGAGATTCTACGCAAGCTCCACCAAGGCTTTGTCCTCCGCAAGAAAAACAGCGAGCTCCAGCACCTTATCGATTTGCTATAATCTAGCAGAACTAACGCATCAAAACATTCCTAATAAACGCTTTCTCCGAAAATCTGGTGAGTAGGGTGCTTTTCTAGACAAAACTTAACCTGACAGAAACCACTACCTGAAACTCTTGGGATTTTTTTGCTTAAAGTTGAAGAAGACAAAAGGAAACCATACGGCTACATGCAGTTTTATGCAGCAAAGCCCCCAGTTGGCTTGGACACACAACAAATCTTCCTAAACTTATTGAATAAGATACTAATCAGTGATAAAATTATGCCCGAAATGGATTACGAGGTTGTTCGTAAAGCGTACGTAAAAGATGTTTTAAATCATGATATTTCTTTCCTTTCTGAGCGTGATGGTTCAATTTATTATGGCCCCGCCAGTCATGGATTAAAAATAGGAAAAAGGCAATGGCAAGCACAGGTGGATCAAGTATGAGAGACGCATGTACTTTAGTGCGTGAAACAGTAACAATTGCTTGCGAAAAAAAAGGCAGCAGGCTACTGAAAAAGCTTTAAGGATAAGAGATGTCAGCTTAAGTGACGCTAAAGCTTTAAGACAAGCACTCGACCTTGTGCAAACGGAATTCAATTCTTTTGGAACTGAAATGAGAAGTCTCTACAGTATTCCACCATGGTCTGAAATTGCAGAGATTCTTATTGAAAATTCAAAACAACAATTTTTCTTTTCGGATGCCGGTCTATTAGGCAGTGTCCATAATATTATACTAGGCAAATCTTTAGAAAGAGACAGCCCATCAAGTCCTGAATGGGATTGGGAATCAGATTAAGCCTTGCTTTTTACAGATCAGCGCTAGCGCGCAAAGCGGACACTTCTAAATGGCTTAAAATAGGACATCTTTTTAGCCCTGGCACTCTCATTTTTCGCGCCGAGGGCCGCCATGAGGCGGCCCTACCAATGGGCCATTCCCCTCTTCATGTGCCAATGGTCCAAGGCCCAAGTGCCTTTTAGGGACTAAAGCTTCCGCACGCCAGCCAGCCCGTAGGAGACGTAGTTACGCATGTCGTCGCGGACGTCGAGACCGCCTCCAGCACTCGCGCCTACCTCCATCTGCCAACTAGAATCTGAGCCTACCTCTTGACATCGCGTATAGGTCGGTAGATCCTCTTCTGTGTACAGCTCCTCTTTCTCGCTCACGTAGGCCACAAAAATGCTCACCGCGGCCTCTATCAATCTCGGCGCTTCATACCCTGCTTTTAATAGCTTTCTCTGCTTGTTATAGCCTTCACGTCGCGTTCCAGGAATCACATCTTTTGTCATTAACGCCCAGTAAGGTCGATCTGCCTTGGCTTTTTCATTGCCGCGTGGATGCCAATGGCGATAATATCCCGCATGACCGGCTTTGGGGGTTTTGACAAGCTCCCCCAGACGTTCTAGGGTTAGCTCTTTTCCATTGACTGTAGCTGGAATCAGTGTCAGCATGTGGGTATCTTTGATTTGCTTGCCTTTCCAGTATGGGCACGGGCTCTTTAAAAGCTCTTCGAGTTTTTCGGGTAATGGCGGCTCTTCTCCTACTTCGCCTATGTATTTTGCCCACTTCTTCGCTCCAAATTTCCACTCTATTTCTGTAATCTTACAGCTTTGTAGCACCTGGCTTTTTAGCTTATCTGCAAAATATTCCAATGCGGTGAGTTTTTCTAATTTCGGTGTGTTTAATTTAATTTCTTTTAATGTTCGATTGCAACTGAGATCTAGATATTTCAACCTGGGCGCATCCACTTCTAAGGATGATCTGCTTCCTCTTAGCTCAAGGTACCCTAAACGCGAGCTTTTAATTTTTAAAGGAGTTTTCACTGTTATGTGATTTGCTTTTAAAGTTTTGAGACGATGAAGTGTTTCAATGCTATCACATGTCGCTTCAGAAATATCCAAGCTTGAAAGCTTTTTTAGTTTTTTGAGGCTTTGGAAATTGATGTTTCTACGTCCTCGTAAATCTAATGTTTTTATGGTTTCTTGATGCTTTGTTAGTAGCTGGTCTAATGTTTTATCGTCTAAAACTGTAAAGCCTGGCAGTATGAGGTCTTTAATAGCTTTGTCGTACTGCAAGAGCTTTAAGATGATCAACTGTCGACTGACTTCTGGGACAGGGGTGTATCCGTCTGTAGGCTGTATGCATTGGGTAATTGCTTTTAACTCTTTTAGGGCTTTTTGGGGTGAGTAATCCCCTTTTTGAATGGCTTCTCTTGCTGGAATACCTCCGTTAAATTGCTGCCATGCTGTCGAGCAGGATACTGTGTGGCCGCTGCTAGCTGGGTCTTGATGAGGGTTGTCGCAAAGGTATTTGTCGTAGTGCGCCACAAGCGACCCAATGACGTGCTTCGGTTGGTCGGTAACGGCTTGGCTTAGGAGGTCTTTGAATGTAGGGTTTGGGTGCTCTTTGAAGAATTTCTGTAGATGATTTATTTGGTAGTAGAGCCTGGAGATGGTGCCTTCTGGTAGTACTGCCTCTAATATGCAGTTGGTGTCTCTTGGTTTCCGGCTTCGAGGGTCTAGCGTTTTGTCTTGGGGATCTGTAATGGGCTTAGCAAGGCTGGCCTTTTCGTTTTCTGTGAAAAGGCTGCTCCATTGCTTTTCAACTTCTAGCAGCTCTTTTAGCCATTGTGCGATGATGTAATGGGCATCCCATTTGCAAAAGGTGGCTATGGCACCTGGATGTAACTGGCCATTGCCTTGTTTAAACAGGGCGGAGTTAAAGAGAATTTCTTCTGATCCTGGTATTTTTATGGGCATGAAGGATGCTTCGTTGTCTATACACGTAATCTCTCCTTGCTTTGATATGATAAAGTTGGAGTGGTGAGCGTCACTTGGCATGAGGAGTAACTGCGCGATAAGCATTTCGCTAAATTTAAGCGTGGTTGTATCGAGCGCACTAGTGTGTGCGCTGAGCGGGTTTCCTTTTACAGTTAGCGATAGCATTACGGGAATGGTAATTTCTTCCTGTTCTGGGGGAAGCTGTAGTGCTAGCCTGGCTAAGGTAACGGGGGTGGCACCGTAACCAAAGAGTCGGTACATGAAACTTGTAACAGCGAATTCCATGCAAGGGTGTGTGGGGAGGCCTTTGAAATAGAGGGAGGCTTGGCCTATACGCGCTTCAGCTACTCGGTGCAAGCTCGTTTGATTTGTTGGCGGCCTTTTGATAATGAATGGGGCCTCGGAGGAATTTCCTTGTAGTATCTTGCTGTCGAGAATTTGTTTGAGAATGTCAGGCTTAAGGTATACGCTAGTCGGGCTGGCTGTTTGGCTGTCTTGACCGGGACTGGGTACTAGGCCTTGTCCCCAGTTAATTGTTGTTAATTTGCCTGTTAGGCATGAGCCATGTTGTTCATCTGATGATGCTACGCTCATTTTTTTTAAGCACTCGTTAAGCTCTTGGTATTTGTGATAGTGAGTGTAGCGGTAGCCAGTGAGCTTGTTTGGGATGGATGCGATTGTTTTTAGCGCTTGGTCGTTTGAGCTGTGCTTGAGGCCTTCGAGACACGCCAAACGTAAAGGCTCGTAATAGGTTTCTTCTGAAAGGAAGGCGTAGAGTTGTTGAATATGCTCTTGCTGATCGCTAGAGCCACTAATTAGCCCGATATACGCCCTGGTTCTTGTAATTTCGTTAGCGACTTGGTGAGGCTTTAACTTTTGTGCTTGATCTTTTTCGATGGCAAGTTCTTTGATAAGCTGGTTTGCTCTATTTTCGAGCTGCCTGGCTTTTTTAGGGTATTTCTGTTCGAGCTCATTACGCAGGACTTCTTGCACTAAGGGATGGATTGTATAAGCACCGTCTCCCGAGGGTACCTGATTGAGAAAAGAATATATGCAAAGCATTTTTATGCCACTTATAATTTTAATTTTGCTATGCCCATCTATTTTTCCCCATTGGTTGAGAAAATACAGATCAAAACCAACGCTCTTTAAGACGCTGATGAAGTCCATAACATCAATTGCAAACGGTTTTTTTTCTTTGATTTTTTTTAAACTAATTTGCCAGGTAGCCAAAACAGTGCGCTTGTTAATACTACCAGAGTCATCGGGAATAACATCAGAGTCGTTTAAGAGCTCAATATCATCTAGCAAGTGAAAATAGCATTCTAGGCTAATACAGGCGTCTTGAATATAGGCTGCCGCATGTGAGAGTGCTAATGGAAAACGATTCAGTTTTCTAGCTATTAACGCCGCGGCTTCCTTGCCTTCTTTAGTAGTGTCAGCTGTTGCCTTAATTAGATAGCTTACAGCGGCTTCTTTTGACAGATTGCCTAAACGATGCTGCTTTCCTTCCACAAGGCGAGCAGCGTTATTTAGCCGACTGGTAATCAGAATTCTCCCTGCGTTAGGTAAATACTGCTTTATCCATGAGGCATCTACTTGATCGTCAAGATTGTCAACGAGCATCAGAAAGTCACTTTGAAATTTATTGAGATACTCTTTTAGTGCCAAAAATCGCGTTTTATCATAATCAAAAATAGGAATATTATGATGCTCGGCTATATTGTTTAGTGCTTTTTTTACACTTTCTTGACTCGAGGTGTCTTCTTGACTCGAGGCGTCAATGAAGTATGCATTCTCGCATGTTATTTGCTCCTGGATGAATTTGTAGGCTAGTTGGGTTTTGCCTACGCCTCCAAGGCCGGTAATGGCTACCCTGTTGTTGCTTTCAAAAAGCTCGCTTAGCTTCTTAAGGTCTTCATCGCGACCCATGAAGTATTGTGTTGGGGCAGGGGGCTTTGGCAGTTTGACAATAGGGGGAGTGGGAGTCATTTCGGGGGGGATTATTTTAATGAGTGTCTCTTTTGTTTGTGCTATGTGCTCTTCAATTTTGTTTTTTTCAGAGCCAAGATATTCGACAATTTTAGATGTACACACAGCAAAGCTATGACTGTGTTTGAAAGAGCAAGAACAGTTTTCTCCTTGATGATGCAGACCTATAAAATTTCCATTTCGGTCTATGACGGGGCTACCTGACGATCCTCCCATTGCTGATGCGTCGTAATGCAAGGTGCAGCCTCCTACTTTGCTGATAGCTCCTATTGATCTTTGACGTGCCCTTTTGATCTGTGTTTCTGAATCGACTTGGCTAGGGTGGTGGATCACACAAACACTGCTTTTGGGTTTTGGATTAATGCTTGAGAATATCGACAAACAGGCCTCTTGTACTTGTGCTAGGTATGGGGTGTGCTTTAGCGCTACGATGGTGAAATCGAGCTTATTTGGTGCTGCTGGTTGCAAAGCGCTTTTGTGTATGTTGTTTTTACAAGTAAAAAAGTAAGCGCCTGGATCAAAATCTAGATTTTGCCATTTAACAGACCCTTTGCTGTTGTCTGGAGCGGCTTGGTCTAGGTACCACACCTTAGCTTTGGATTGGTCTGCTTCTTCGGGGCTACATATGACGTGGTGGTTGGTGATGAGAAGATCCCCTCCAATGAGGCAGCCTGTTCCTACTTTGTTGAGTGTTTTGTTCACAATCATTAGGACAGATTCTGCATAACGGTGTATGTGCTCGTTAAAGGCTTTGTCATGGCAAAGGTGCTCACTACCAGGTAAGGTTTCGGGTTCTTCTGCTTTAAGCGGTGTTGTGTCTTCTTCGTCTGTGTCGGTGTCATAGAAATTGAACCAGTCATTTTTTGATGAGCTCGTTAGGTCAGTCGTCATACTCATAACCCAATTCCTCTTTCAAAGCGTCAAGCGTGTTTGCATCAGCTATTTTAGTTAATAGCGTTTTTTGATGGACAAGGTCTTGTAGTCGACTGAGTTCGACTTGCTCTTTGCGTAGCTGACTATGTTGAGCATTGGGTTGGTTGAGGTTACCAGACTGCTCATTGGGCCCTTCTAATTTTTTTATCCTGTCTGCAGTCTCGCGCTGTTTTTGCTGCAAATCTTCCAAACTGCGACCATTTTGAGCAGCCTGGTCCAAATTCTCATTCGTTATGGAAAGCATTTCAGACACAGTCTGTCTAAAGGTGTTTTCATCATGGGTTTTGAGCTGCTGCCAAACTGAGAGCGCTTTTTTCCTAACACAGGATTTTTCGCTGCTTTTTGTTGCTTGTTTGATCACGGTTCTGCAGATCTCATTTTTGTGCTCTGTAGCCAGGTAAAGATTTTCTAAGTAGCCAAGAGCGAGACAGCGAACATCTTGGTGTTTATCTATGATTTTACGAGGCCTATATTGTGCAAGTCTTACTATGCTAACGTCCCTGCCTATGAGCAGCTCTTTTTTTAGAATATCTTCAGCGCCGCTTTGAATGATTGTTTTGCATATTTGACATATGTAATAGGCAATTTTATGGTTGCTCTTTGACTGTTTTAGGATTTCTCTGATGCTTTTGCCTGATTTTGTTTTTTCCTCGTAGTGGAGTCTTTTGCGCATTTTCAATTCAATGCCGGACCATTTTAAAGCAAGAACGTCCCGATACCAAAACTCTGGCAGAGATTTGTACATATCTTGCACAAGCTGCGCTGAAGAAGGTATAACAGTCGCCGGGTTAATATATGGCGGACTTGCATTACAAGAAAATATGAAGCTGACTATTCCTACTCCGATGGGCACAAAATTGCTGGTCACTGCTTTTTTTGCATCACCTCTATAAGTGAGGTTTTTGACAGCTGCCCTACAGCATTTTAGGTTGAAGCGGGTTTCGACTTCTCTTTGAGGAAGGGCTTTAATGATTTCCCTAAACGTATCATGTAAATCCTTTGCTGTTGATGCGCGAAGTTGCCTTTTTTGCCTAACGCACTGGCATGTAATATGCTCAAAAAATAGGCGCGCTGTTTTGCTTAGCTCACAAATAAGCTTGTCATTGAACTGCAAAGCTGGGTTTTTTAACAGCTTTATAGACTGATAGGCTATTGGAAATGGTATGGTTGTTGTTTTAATCACTTCTTTCAGCTGCTGCCCAGACTCTGCTTGACAAATTTGCATACGGTAATCATCTGCAATTTGACTTAGCTCTTTCGCTGCTGTAATGGCTACTACATCGTCAGTCTCTTTGCATACCTCTAAATCTAAAATTGCCTTAGAGACTGCTTGAAAAGCTGTGTTTATGGCCGTCATCTGTTACCTCCGCGTTAACTTCAAGCTTTTTCAGCTTTTATCGCTGCTGGCTTGTGAGCTGTTTTTTTGGATCAATTAAGAGCTTATTAGAATCAACCGACGGCAGTATCGATAATCGAAGATTTTTTTTAAAGGCTTTTTGAGTTTTTTTCTTCTCAGCACGTTTCGTCTTCATGTTGAAAATTGCTGAAAGAAACAGTAAAATTTATTTTTTAAATTTACCTTGTTTTAAACTCCTTTCCAGAAACAGCTGCTCAATATATACTCGTTGGATATGCGTATCAATATTCCAAAAGGTCTCTTTGACATCATTCCTGAAAAAACTAAGGCTGAAGATGCTTGGCGCACCTCAGATCGCTGGCTCTACTTAGAAGGAGTAATCCGTGAGGTTTGTCAGATCTACGGCTTTTATGAGATCCGAACACCCATGTTCGAGCGCACTGAGCTTTTTGTGCGAGGCGTGGGAGATAGCTCCGATATCGTCAGCAAGGAAATGTACACCTTTGAAGATAAAGCTAAGCGCTCGATGTCTTTGCGCCCTGAAGGAACAGCTCCAGTTGTGCGGGCATTCAACGAAAAGGGATTGCAGCAGCTGGGCTCTTTTCATAAATTTTACTACATAGGCCCCTACTTTCGCTATGACCGCCCTCAAGCTGGACGCTACCGCCAATTCCACCAATTTGGAGTTGAAGCCATTGGCAATGACAGCCCTGAGCAAGACGTCGAAATCATCGATTTACTCGTTACACTCTATCGAAAACTCGGACTAAAAGATTGGACACTGCTTTTAAACAGCGTTGGAGACGCAGAATGCAGAGCGCCTTATCGCGATGCTTTGCGCGAGTACTTACGCCCACACTTTGACAGCTTGAGCGAAGATAGCAAAGTGCGCTTTGAAAAAAACCCATTACGCATTCTTGATACCAAGGATAAAGATGAGCGCAAGCTTCTAGAGGGAGCTCCCTCCATTCAAGATTATTTAAGCGATGACTGCTGCGCGCATTTCAACGCCGTTTGCAAACAACTTAAGTCCCTGGGCATTCCCTACACCATTGATCCCAATCTGGTGCGCGGTCTTGACTATTACAACAAAACAGTATTCGAGATCACCTCCCCATCGCTTGGCTCTCAAAACTCCATCAGCGCAGGTGGGCGCTACGACGGGCTCATAAGTCAGCTGGACGGTCCAAACTTACCATCGACAGGCTTTGCTGGAGGCATGGAACGCCTTTTGCAAACAATGATGGCGCAAAAATGTCCATTTCCAAAAGGTCCACACCCATTTGTCTATATGATTCCACTTGGCGATGAAGCCTATGCCCAAGCACAAAACCCCCTTGCCAAACTCCGCCACGCCGGCATTGCAGCAGACTGCGCACCGTGTGCGCGCAAAGTGCAAAAAGGGCTGCAGATGGCTAGCCAACGAGGGGCAGTCTACGCTTTAGTTATTGGAGATGACGAGCTAAAGTCTGGCCAAGCCAAACTCAAACACCTCGATACCCGCAAGGAGCGCGATGTTAAACTGTCCGACCTTACCACAATCTGCAAAGAGCTATATGAAAACTGATTATCACAGAACGCACACCTGCGGTCAGCTGCGCAAAGAAGACATTTCAAAAACCGTCAGACTCTCTGGCTGGGTGCACAAAAGACGCGATTTCGGGCAACTGATCTTTATCGACTTGCGCGATCGCTACGGCATAACGCAGCTCGTTTTTAAAGACCAAACACTCGCCCAAGGGCTACGCTCTGAAGACGTCATCACAGTTTCTGGCAGTGTTATCGCAAGAGAGATGCCCAATACAAAGATCGACACTGGCGCTATCGAAATCGATGTCGAAACTCTTGACATCCTCTCAAAAGCAGAAGTGACACCCTTCCCGCTAAACGAAAACAACCTTGAGTTGCAAGAAGCTACCAGCTTAAAATACCGCTACCTCGACATGCGCCGCGGCAAAATCATCAACAATTTAATGATGCGCCATCAAGCCATGCTTATTGCCCGCAATCATCTTGACAGTCTAGGTTTTATCGAAGTAACTACACCCATTTTAGGCAAATCAACACCTGAAGGCGCGCGCGACTACCTTGTGCCATCGCGCATCTATCCAGGCGCTTTTTATGCCCTGCCCCAATCCCCTCAACTCTTTAAACAGTTGCTCATGGTAGGTGGCCTGGATCGCTACTTCCAGTTTGCGACCTGCTTTAGAGACGAAGATTTACGCTCAGATCGCCAACCCGAATTCATGCAGATTGATATCGAAATGAGCTTTGGCGAGCCCAGCGACATCATGCAACTCTCTGAAAACTTATGCAAAGAGCTCTTTTCAAAAATATGTGGTATTGAAATCACTACGCCATTTTCGATTATTTCCCATACTCAGGCAATGGAGCTCTACGGAACAGACAGGCCCGACCTGCGCTTTGAAATGCCGCTTGCGCGTATCGATGCTATTGCCCGAGGCAGCGAATTCGCTGTTTTCAAAAATGCAATCGAAAGCGATGGCTGCGTCAAAGCCCTTTGTGTAAAGAGCACTCTCTCACGTAAAGAAATTGAGAAATACACAGCGTTTGTCGCATCCTTTGGACTCAAAGGTCTTGGATGGATGAAATGCGAGCAAACTTTAACCGCAAACATCGCGAAATTTTTCACACCTGAGCAATTACACGAAATACAGGCGCTCACAAAAGCCGAGTCCGGTGATACCGTCCTTTTTGCTGCAGCAGATACCACAACCGTTAACCAAGCACTGGATCATCTGCGCCGGCAGATCGCCCAGGACAAAGACCTGATAGACACTAAAAAGCTCTCCTTTACCTGGGTCACTGAATTCCCCCTATTTGCATGGGACAGCGACGAAGATCGTCTTGTCTCTGAGCACCATCCCTTTACTGCACCTTATGCCTCAGATGTTGGTATCATGGGCACTGACCCCTTAAAAGTCCGCTCTAATGCCTATGATCTCGTGCTCAACGGTTACGAAATCGCCGGCGGCTCACAAAGGATCCACGATCCAAAACTCCAGCAACAAATCTTCGAGCATCTTAAATTGTCACAAGAAGACATTGCCCAAAAATTTGGCTTCTTTGTCGATGCCCTAAAATACGGCACACCCCCACATCTTGGGATCGCTTTTGGCTTTGACCGTCTCATGATGATCCTTTGTCAAACAGACAGCATTCGCGACATCATTGCCTTCCCAAAAACGATCAAAGCCTCTGATTTAATGATGGATGCGCCCGCGCAGGTCCAAGAAAATCAGCTAAGCGATCTGCACATCACTTGTAAAAATAAACCAAATCCTATAGACTAGGACATAAGGAAGCATAAAACTGGAGAAACAATGAAGAAATTGGTCCTATTTGCTCTAAGCCTACTGACATTTACGGTTGTAAGAGCTGAAGAAGAAACCACACCGAAAGAAAAGCCCGATCTAGCAAAAATCTCTGAAGCGTTCGGCCATATGATTGCACAAAATCTTGATTCATTGGGCCTAGAGTTTGATATGGACAAAGTCCTTATGGGTCTTCGCAACTCCCTCGATGGCAAAACATCTCCCCTTAGCGACGAAGAAACAGTTGCTGCAATCACCCAAATTCAGGAAGATGCCTTCCAGAAAAAATCTGACCTAAACCTTATAGAAGCAGAAGAATATCTAGCCACCAATGCACAAAAAGACGCAGTTGTCACAGTTGACGATGGCAAACTCCAATACGAAATCGAAAAAGAGGGCACAGGCGAGATCGTTCAAGCTCACTTCAACCCCCTTATCACCTATAAAGGCACATTCGTTGACGGCAAAGAATTTGGCGAATCTAAGGAGCCCGAAGCGCTCAACCTAGATGAAACCATTCCAGGCTTCTCAAAAGGGATCATCGGCATGAAAGAAGGAGAAAAAAGGCGCCTATTCATCCACCCTGAGCTAGGTTACGGCACACAAGGCTTCTTGCCACCAAACTCACTTCTTATTTTTGACATCGAAGTTGTAAAAGCCAACGCCCCACAAACAGAAGACACACTATCATCAGCAGATTCAGAAGAAAATAGCGATGAAATCGCCCTTTCTGATCTAGATGAAGTGCCTGCTGTCCGTTAACAATCAAAATTTTCCCCCACAAGACCCCTGG
>JAUILX010000015.1 GCA_030433395.1 Chlamydiia bacterium | reverse complement strand
GATTTTCCCTTTGCTATTGCGCCCTAAAAAGTGAAAGCCAATTGCTAAAATGAGGGTGATGGCAAAAGTGTAGAAAAAAGCTAGGGTCGAATGGGGTTGTGGGTATTTAGCTGGATCAGCATAGAAATCAAAATAGCCGCTCACCCCGATTGGGATCAGTAAAATAAGAGCAAAAATTCCAAGATAGAAAGCCAGAAGACGGAATATAGCTTTATAATACATGCGTCAAAACAATTTTTGGAGTTCAGGGACATGCTCAGGCGCTGTAATCACAATCACAGTATCGCCGGGTGAGAAGATGCTGTTGCCTTTTGCGATGTTGACTTCGCCGTGATTTTCGATGAGTGCAATAAGGCAGTTGTGTGGGAGTAAGGGGGCTAGATCGCTTATAGGCATTCCAGAAATTTTTGTTTCTGAGGATACTTTAAATTCGACAATTTTTGCGCGCCCTTCACAAAGAGAGGTCATTGAAGAGACGGCATCTGTGTGAACGATGGGTAGAATGCGATTAGAAACGCAAAGTTTATCAGAGACGGCGTAGTGAATGCCAAGACGGCGGAGCAGGTGCATATAGCCCGTATCAGAAACGACAGTGATCACCTCTGAGCATCCTGCTTCCTGGGCAATGGTTGCTGCCAAAATGTTTTGATCAGTCGAATCAGAAGCGGCAACAAAAACGTCGATTTGGTTGATTTTTTCTGCAATGAGAAAGTCTTGATCAGTAGGAGGGTGGTGTAAAACAGTTGCATAGGTGTGCTCGGTTGCAAGGCCCAAGCATTTTTTTTCATCCGATTCGATAACTGTGACATCAATGCCGTGCTCATGCAAAATATGAATAAGGTGTTTAGTTATCATCGAAACTCCGGCAACAACAACTGACTTTACAATTTTTTTCTCGATACTAAAAAAATCTGGCAAACTAAGTGTGGCGTCGGTTTCTCCAATGAATGTCACGTGATCGCCTGGCAAAAACTCATCAGAGCCGTGCGGAAAGATCACTGTATCAGAATCATTAATATGGCGCTGAATAAGCCCAACCAGTAACTGGTCACCAAAGCGATAGTCGGCTATTTTCTTGCTGTTAGAATTCCATGTATCTGGAATGCGCAATGTTGACATCTGCACAGCCCCTTGAACAAAATTTTCCGCAGAAATAGTGCCTGGTGTAACGATGCTTTTGAAAAGGTCTCGAGCTACGATAAGATCGGGAGCAAGAAAGTGATCGACATAGAAAAGACGTCCAAAATCGACACGGGCGTGGTCAAGCAAATAAGGTTTTGTAATGCGAGCAAGCGTTATAGGATAGCCCAGATTTTTTGCAATTGAGCATGCAGCAAGGTTAGTTTCATCATGACTTGTCAATGCAAGAAAAAGAGATGGCTTTTGTTCAGCGATTTCCGATAGTATTTTCCAATCACAGCCACACCCACAAATAGTTGCCACATCAGCAGAGCGTGCAAAAAGCGCAAGGGTTGAAGCGTCTTCATCAATAATGATGACGTCCTTACCCTCTTTTGCCAAAACATTTGCCAAGTGCGTCCCTATTGCACCAGCGCCAACGATTACAATACTCATGGCCCCGATTTATACCATTTCTTAAAATTAACATCAGTAGGCTTCTGATTCTAGAGCTAAAGCTTGTCATAAAAAAGAGAAATATGGCATGATGGGGGGCACTTATGCACCGGTAGCTCAGCTGGATAGAGTACTTGGCTACGAACCAAGAGGTCAGAGGTTCGAATCCTCTCCGGTGCAATGCTCATAACAGCCTTTCCATCAGGACCTTTCGCCACAAATGCCTATTTGCTCAAGTGCGAGCAAACTGGGCAGGCAGCCATCTTTGACCCTGCTCCAGGGAGTGCTGAAGATCTTAAGTGGGCGACCGCAAAGCTCGGTGTTCAAGGAATATTTTTAACACATTCACACTGGGATCATATTGGAGACCTCGCCGAGCTTAAAAAGCATTTGGATGTGCCCGTCTACGTGCATGCACTAGATAGTGTCAATGTTGCCTACCCTGGAGCGGATCGCTTGCCATTGATGATGCCAGTTCAGGGTGTGGAGCCCGATGGATTTTTAGAAGAGGGGCAGCAAATACAAATAGGCAATCTTTTAATGAAAGTGGTTCACACACCAGGTCATACTCCAGGTGGTGTATGCTTTTATCTAAAGGAGCAAGCGGTATTAATTTCGGGGGATACCTTGTTTAAAGGATCAATGGGAAATATATCTTTTCCAACAGCAAATGCAGATGCTATGTGGACATCGCTGAAAAAATTAGCTAAACTGCCAAACGAAACAAAAGTTTATCCAGGTCATGGCGAGCCAACAATGATTGGTAACGAGCATTGGCTTGAAAATGCAAAAGAGGTTTTTATATGTTAATCGGAAAAAAAGCACCGAACTTTGAAGCAAACGCTGTCGTAGGGGATCAAATCATCGATAACTTTTCACTGGCCCAGTACAAGGGGAAGAAAAACGTGATTTTTTTCTTTTACCCGCTTGATTTTACGTTTGTTTGTCCAACTGAGCTGCACGCTTTTCAAGAGAAGATGCATGAATTCGAAGCAAGGAATGGTGTTGTTGTCGGATGCTCAGTAGATAGCGCTTTTTCTCATTTAGCTTGGGTCAATACCCCTCGATCAAAAGGTGGCATTCAGGGCGTGCAATACCCTCTTGTTTCAGACTTAAATAAAAGCATTGCGCGTGATTTCAACGTTTTAAATGAGACCGAAGGTGTAGCGTTTCGTGGTTTATTTCTAATCGATAAAGAAGGCATTGTTCGCCATCAGCTGGTCAATGATTTGCCACTTGGTCGTAGTGTTGATGAAGTAGTCCGGATATTAGAAGCTCTAAATTTTTATGAAGCGAACGGAGAGGTCTGCCCGGCCAACTGGAAGAGCGGAGAAAAGGCAATGCAGCCAACCCAAGAGGGGCTAGCTGCATACTTTAATTAAGCTTCAGTAGACTCTTCAGTTTCTGACACTTCTTCAGTTTCCTCGCAGCAAGTCTCTTCAACTGCTGGTTCCTCAGCTACTACAGCTGTGCTAACTTTGATAGAAGATGCCAATGAATCAATAACTGAGCGGTAATGATCTTCTAGACCGTCAGCAATTGGTTTTTCCATGTTGAATACAAAAGAATAGCGGCTTGCATTTTGTGTAAACACAAGTCGTAGAGAGCGTGTTGTCTCTGTATCAATTGTATGCAGCTCCATTGGAACTTGTCCTTCAAGCTTTTCAACGTGAGTAGCTTCAAAATCGCTAGCTTCTTCGTCAGATTTTACAACTTGAATCAAGAACTGTTGGTCTGAGTTGTTTTCATTTTGGTAAGAAATTGTCATCTCATGCTTCTCTGCATCTCTTGTGCATTCAAGAACAGTATAGTTCTCAACATTAAGAGAGATGCTGTCTGCATTCATTTCAAAGGTCTCTTCGGCAAAAACGGCGCTCATACATAGCGTCGCTGCAATCATCCAATTTTTCATCGGGGACTCCTTAGTTTAGGGTTTTACAAAAAGAGTCGAGTGTATAATTTATGAAGTTAAAAAGTCAAATAAGTCTTGCTCAGAGGTTATGAGCATACTTTTTTGTGAATGGCATAGTTGTGTAGCAGCCTCAATGAGTTCACTATCGCCTACGCCAGGCAATCCAATGGCTGTGAGCTTTGGTAGCAAATTTGATGTTTGCAAAAGAGAAAAACCTTGAAAGTAGTCAGCTCTACTAAAGCCCTCTTCTTCGACTCGAACATAATAGACAGTTCGATTAAAGAGTAGGGCTTGAATAGCAAATGGAATGCCCTGCGATTCATCAGGCGGGTTGCCAAGCGCACCGGCAAGATGCGCTACATCTTTGCAAAGAATGGGAGCTCTCATTTCCCCACGCTCTGCTGCGCCAAACATAACTAGTGTATGAGATATTTCCATACCTTTGTGATAACTGATCTTACGAGAAAGGTCAAATATGCTCGCTCATAAAGGTTTCGATTTCTAAAAGTCGATTGTATTTAGCAATGCGATCAGACCTAGAGAGAGACCCCGTTTTAATTTGTTTGGCGTCAGCTGCAACAGCTAAGTCAGCAATAAAAGCATCTTCAGTTTCACCGGATCTGTGAGAGATCACGGTTTTGTAATTGTTAGCTTTTGCAAGTGCGATGGTAGCAAGCGTTTCTGTAAGTGTTCCAATTTGGTTGAGTTTAATCAGAATAGAATTAGCAATTTTTTCGTCGATACCGCGCTTCAGAAAAGCAGGATTGGTTACGAATAGATCATCGCCAACAATTTGTAGATGAGAAAGCTTTGTAGTTAGAATTTTCCACCCTGCCCAGTCATTTTCATCCAGAGGATCTTCAATTGTGTCGATTGGGTAAACCTTTGAAAGAGAGAGAAAATAATCAGCAAGCTCTTCAGCAGAGCGCTTGTCATAAGGCTCACCGGCCTCTTTTTTCTTGCGCTCGATGTATAGACCGCTATCTTTATCATAGAATTCTGAGGCTGCGCAGTCGATAGCAATAGAGATATCTTCACCAGGTTTATATCCTGCAGATTCAACGGCTTTACATATAAAATCAAGAGCTTCTTCATTAGATTTAAGGCGAGGGGCAAAGCCCCCCTCATCACCGACAGAAGTGACGTGGTCAGCTGAGTGGAGCAGTTTTTTTAAGTGATGGAAAGTTTCTGCACCCATACGCAGACCAGTAGCAAAGTTAGCAGCCTTAATCGGGCGAATCATGAACTCTTGGAAGTCAAGACCATTGTCTGCATGGACGCCGCCATTTATGATATTCATCATGGGAGTTGGGAGAGTGTAAGGCCCACGAGCAATAGATGTGTAAAGCGGGGCTTTTTTAGTAGCTGCAATGGCGCGGCTGATTGCAAGGGAGACTCCAAGAATAGCATTTGCTCCAAATTTGGATTTATTATCAGTGCCGTCGGCATCGAGCATTTTTTGATCGAGGGCAGCTTGATCAGTCAAAGCTTGTCCTTTTAATAGAGTAGCCAGGGGGCCATTGACATTATCTACAGCTTTTTGGACACCCTTGCCGCCATAGCGCTTGGGGTCACCATCACGCAACTCAATAGCTTCGTGCTCTCCAGTAGAAGCTCCAGACGGCACAGCAGCCTTGACATGGATATCGGTGTCAGTCACCAGATGAACCTCCACTGTGGGATTGCCTCGGGAGTCAAGGATTTCTAAAGCGCGTAATACTTTGATGGTTGCCATAGACGCTACCTCGGTTTGTGTTTTTCCGCTATAATCGTCATTATAGCGTTTTGAATTTAAAACGATAGAGATAGGGAAGCTATTATAACGCGAGTTGTGGATCAACGCCCTTGAACTGGCCCATCTTTTGGCGATCTTTCTAGGAAAAACTGCTTGAGGATAGCGGAGTAAGAGTCAAAACGCAAGTCATACACAAGATTTGTATCGAGGAGGCGAGCTTCCATCGTTACCAACAGAAATAGCGCGGCTTTTAAGATTCACGCAGTTTTTTAATATTACAAAGAATCCAACTTTTTAAACCCTCATCAGATATCGAATTAGCAATCTCAATAGCTTTATCAAACTGTTTGAGCTGTGCGAAAGCTGCAGAAATACCCCAAAGACTTCTTCTTTTTAAATCCTCATCAGATATCGAATTAGTGGTCTCAATAGCTTTATCAAAGTGGTTGTGCTGTGCCAAGGCATTAGAGATATCTAGAAGAGCCCTAGCTTTTGTATCCTCACTAGATATCGAATTAGCGGTCTCAATAGCTTTATCAAAGTGGTTGTGCTGTGCTAAGGCATTAGAGATATCTAGAAGAGCCTTAGCTTTTGTACCCTCACTAGATATCGAATTAGCAATCTCAATAGCTTTATCAAAGTGGTTGTGCTGTGCTAAGGCATTAGAGATATCTAGAAGAGCCCTACCTTTTGTATCATCATTAGATATCGAATTAGCAGTCTCAATAGCTTTATCAAAGTGGTTGTGCTGTGCCAAGGCATTAGAGATATCTAGAAGAGCCCAATTTTTTTTATTATCATCAGATATTGAATTAGCGGTCTCAATAGCTTTATCAAAGTGGTTGTGCTGTGCCAAGGCATTAGAGATACTTAGAAGAGCCCTATCTTTTGTATCATCATTAGAAATCGAATTAGCGGTCTCAATAGCTTTGTCAAAATTCTTCTCGTGCAGAGCTATAACTATAGAAGCAGAGCAAAGACCTACTCTTTTTATATCATCATGCGGTATCGACATGGCGATCTCAATAGATCTATCACACTGTTTGAACTGTGCTAAAGCTACAGAAATCTCCTTAAGAGCAATAGATTTCATAAAATTATTAGGTATCGACATGGCAATCTCAATAGCTTTATCAAAATTTCTGTGATCTGCTGCTAAAGCTTTAGAAATTTCAAGAAGAGCACATTCTTTTACTGCATCATTAGGTATTGTATTTACAATCTCAATAGTTATATCAAAATTTATGCGCTGTGTTAAAATCTGAAAAGTTGTAATAACAGCCGCATCTTGATCCTGATCATCAGATATCGACATGGCAGTCTCTATGGCTTTACTATAATGCTCCCTGCGTGCCAAAGCCCTAGAAATATCCCCAAGAGCTGCCTCTTTATCTCCCAAGTCGGTCATTTGATTTGCTTCGTCTAATCGTCTATAAATCCTTACCAAATCAAAGATGTTTTCAAAAAAGCTTGGTTTGTCTTGGTTTTTGGACAAGATTTTTAAACTATCTAAATGTGCTTCACTCAGTTCTTTTAATATAACTGCAAAAGGATCCTTCATTTCATGGATTGATGATCTAACTTGTATTAGACTTGATGGATCTAACAGCATCGCATTTTTACCAATAGCTAAAAGTTGTTCTCTTTGATTCGGATAAAGGTCTTCTGGTAAATTTGTAGCTAAAAATTTCGCAAAGCTTTTTATCTTAGAAAGCTCAGTATATTTTGCTGCATCTATTGATGTTCGATTCCAAAGACAGTTGACGTTACTTGCTTGTTGCAAATCTCTTTTATCTAAATAAGAGAAAATATGCCTAAGCATTTCCTCTGGGAGTAGCGTATTAATCAACCCCTCTTGCTTGGGAGGTATATTACAATCTTTGCTAATCTCACCTATTGTCGCCATCTTTGAACCTCAAAATTAGTTAATATCAACATTTTAACAATATTAATAAAAAAAGTCAATGAGATTAAAATTTTTAAACTGTTTGTAATTAAAGAGATGTGTTTATTAAGGTGTTGACTTGAGCTAATGCTTTAGGGGTTGCCGTGGACGCTACCTCGGTTTGTGTTTTTCTGCAATGCTTGCCATTAAAGAGCTGTAGGAGTCGTAACGCAGGGCTGAAAGAGTGCTATTTTCTAGCGCATCTTTAACGGCGCAGCCAGGTTCATGAAGGTGGCTGCAATTGAGATATTGGCAGTTGTGACCAAGGGTGTGGAGGTCGGGGAAGTAAAGCCGGACATCTTCTAGCTCAATGTCCCAAATACCAAAGCTTTTAATGCCGGGTGTATCGACCACAAAGCCTCCATTTGGTAGGCGAATTAATTCTGCAGATGTGGTCGTGTGCATGCCTTTGCGTGTGCGCTCAGTCACATCGCCTATGGCAAGGTCTGTTCCAAGAGAGGCATTGATCAATGAGGATTTTCCAACTCCAGATTGCCCTGAAAAAACTGAGGTTTTGTCTTTCATAAGGGCACGAAGTTCATCAACCCCTTGCTGGGTTTCTGTGCTTATGAGAAGAAGGGGAAATCCCAGCTGGGAGTAGCACTTGCAGACTTCGTGGTAAATGGCTTGTTCTTCTGCTTGTGCTTGGTCAAGCAAATCAATTTTGTTGATCACAATGATAGGCTGCATGTTGCCCTTTTGCGCAGCGATTAGATACCGGTCTATGAGAGTTGGCTTGAGTGTTGGTGCTACGATGGATGCTGTGATGATGACTTGATCAATATTTGCGGCTAAAATTTGCTGCTTTTTTTGAGAAAGGGTTTCAGAGCGTGAGAGGTGAGAGTAACGGGACTCAATATGCATGATGCATCCTTCTTCGGGAGCTGTGATAAGGACATGAACGAAGTCGCCGACGGCTATGATGGTTTTTTGCAGGCTTTTATCCTTTTTAAAGATACCACGCAGTGTGCATAAGTGAGGTGTATGGTTCAGATCAACGATAATGCCATCTGACTTAATTGAGGTAACTCTGCCGCGCGCATGTGTTGGATTGGGCTTTATGGGAAATTGTTGCTTTTTTTCAAGATCGGTTTTTTTATATTTTGAGCGATCTTTTTCACTTAGGATTTTGCGCTCTTTTCGAGAAGGACGCTTGCCCTTGTCCTCAAAATCTTCAGCGTAGTCTTCTGGGGTCCAGGGCATAAAGTAGTATTCCTCCAGCGACGGCTACATTGAGTGAGTCGACGCATGTGTTCATAGGGATTGTAACGGGCGTGCAGTAGTTTGCAAGCTCATCTGATATTCCGTGCGATTCATTGCTGACAATGACTGCAAAAGGTTCTGTTGGATGGCAGTTTTCAAGTGGCTGGCCATTTAAGTTGCCAGCGTAGGCTGTCATGTTTTTAATGAGGCTCAAGGCATTTTGGACTGTTCCGGTTGCTAGTGGTAGGTGGAAAGTTGCTCCCTTTGCAGAGCGCAAGGCTTTATCGTTGTAGGGGTCAACACCATGGATCAGGAGGGCTCCATCGTAGCTCAGTGCAGAGGCCGTGCGCAATAATGTGCCAAGATTGCCAGGGTCGCTAATATGGTCAAGGATAAGTATGCGGTTTTTATTTTTTAACTCGGAGTTTTTGGGGATAGTCAAAGTCGCAGCGACGCCTTCTGGACTCTCAAGCCCTGTGATTTTTTTTAAGATGCCCTCAGTAACCAGATAAGTCTGTTTAGCCGAAGGATAATCGCTTGGATTTAGGCCTTCTAGTAAAAGAAGGGTTTGTAAGGGATGGACTTTGCCAAGCTCAAGTACCATTTTGTGCCCACAGACGAGCGCTTCATTGGCAAGTTGTCTAGCTTTTGCGTTTTTGCGCAAATGAGCCAGCTCTTTGACAATTGGGTGTTGTAAACTCTTAATTGAAACTGATACCATGCGACTTAAGGGGGGTTACTGAATTCATTTCGGTGTAATTCTAACGTTATGAGTCTTTTTTCACCAAATAAGGGTAATAAATTTTCTGGCCTATGGGGGTCGCTGGCAGTACGTGTAATGGTTGTTGCATTGTGCTTTTTAGTCATTCCTTTACTCATTAGTGGCATTATTAGTTATATACGGGAGTACCGTGAAGATTTCAAAGAGCTTTATACTCAGCTGAAAATTTTAGGGTTGGGTCGCACAACTGTACTTGACCAGTTTAATCAGCTTGAATATCAATTTTTGGATATGACTGATGAACTTTTGCGCCTGAAAGCCCAGCAGCCGGGAGTGAGCCCGGATGAGATCAACTATTATTTGGCTAAGATTGGAAAAGAGCAAAATGCTAAAGCAATTTTTGTTTTAACAAAAGATTTTAAAGGAAGGTGGACGTGTACCAATGCCTCTATTCCGTATATGCTTGGCCAGGACTACACTCCCTATGTTGATCAACAGACTCTTAGTCAAGAGCATGCGGCGATGATTCTTTACGATCCCCACTCACGCAGGGGATATTATGTGGTCACAAAGCGTATTTTTTCTCCTTCATCGGGTCGAGTTGAAACAATTTTAGACATCACGTTATCAAACCAAACAATATTAGAGCGCATTGCACTGATCAAAAAAGACACTGACCCAACTGCTGTTTCTCTAATAAATCCTGAGGGAATGGTCTATATTAGCACAAACCCTGACCTATTATTTAACCAGTTCTTTTTTTCAAGTGAGCACCTCAGCGATCTTGCGACTGAGGTTAGACCCAAACAAAAAATCCAAGTAAAGCCTAGGGAAATGGCTTTTGGAAATCTTTCTGATAGCTTTGTTTTTAAATTTGAAGGAAATCGTCAACATGCTGTTATTTTGCCTATTGAAGGCTCAGATTTAAAACTCATGGTATCTGTGCCATCGAAGAAATTTATCGACCATTTTCTAAATCACGTTTCGCAAGTGAGCATCACTCTTTTGATTGTTTTAGTCCTTGGTAGTATTGCTGCCTATTGGCTAACTTACAAAATGGCTCGTCCATTTCGCTCGCTCTGTGGAGTGATGGCTGCGGTTGAAGAAGGTGATTTGAATGCACGGTTTGAAGATCAAAAAATGGGATTTGAAATTAATATTGTTGGGGAGTTTTTCAACAATGCAGTTAATTCACTGTTAGAGCATATGCATTTGGCTGAAAATGAGCGTGTTGCCAAAGAGACTTTTGCAAAAGAATTGGATATTGGCAGAGAGGTGCAAAAATCCATTTTGCCAAAACGGGTGCCCGCATTTTCGGATTTTGAAATTGCCAGCGGATTCATTGCAGCTAAGGAAGTGGGTGGAGATTTTTATGACTTGTTTGTGGTGCAAAAAGAAGGGGATGACCATCTTATGTTCTCAATGGCTGATACAGCAGGCAAGGGAATATCAGCTTGTTTTTATTCATTAGGAATGCGTAGCATGCTGCGCAGTTATGGTGCTACATCTGCTCCTTTAGATCAGGTGCTGATGCAAACAAATAATGTCTTTTGTCAGGATACGGGTGATACGGGTGTATTTGTCACTGCTTGGGTTGCTTACCTTGATGAAAAAACCAAGATGCTTACCTACTCTTCATGTGGACATCCTCCAGCTTTGCTAAAGCGCAAAAGTGGCGCAGTAGAAAAACTAACAACGCCAGGTATTGCGCTTGGAGCTTCTCATCTTGATCATATTCCGACCGATAGGACCCAGCTAGAGTCAGGTGATGTGCTATTGGCCTACACGGATGGCATCACAGAAGCTCATAATGCACAAAATGAGCTCTACGGCGAGGCTCGGGTAGCTAAGTATTTAGAGAGCCATCCATGCGATCATGCTCAAAAAGTCATTGATGATCTTTTAGCTGACATTGCCGAGTTTACTGCCAATGTTAATCAATTCGATGACATGACCCTGCTCGTTATCAAGGTTATTTAGGCCACAGCGGCGATTGTTGTAGTCTTTGGATGATGTGCTTGGGATTAGTGAGTTGTTCGTTCACTGAGATTTTTTCTCCTTCTTGCAAGAGGGAGCCCATTTCTTTTCCTGGTTTGATGCCGGCCTCTTCAAGATCTTGAGCGCGGAGGATGGGTTTACGCGACCTAATTCTTTCAATGCTATCTTTTAAGTGCTTTTGGCGTTTTTGGTGAACTTCTACAAAGAGGGCTTGTTGTTCGGGATCTAGTTTTAGCGCTGTCAGCTGAAAAGAAATAGAAAAGTGGGGCTCAGCATAGGCCTTTGCCCACTCATAATCATCTAGTTGAGTGTCAATGTAAAGCTGCTTTACATGGTGGTGATATGCGATTACAAAAGCTTTGACTGAGTTAGAAACTTTGAAGTGATCACAAAGCTTAAGCTTTTGATCCAAGGAGCTGTTGGGGAAAAGTTCAAGTAAAGCTGCCACCATGGGCGCATCAATGGGGAAGTTTGGAACGTGCTGTAGATTTTTCTCAATGGAATCAATCTGGGTATTTTCGAGTTCGGGAAGGATGACTTGTAGCAGTCCAAGGCGATGCATTGTGATCAGTGCAATCTCAAAGTTGGGGTAGCGGGCCATTTTTTCAAGCTCTTGCCATAGTCGTTCGACAGCCACTGCGTTAAGGAGTTCAGATGAATGATCAACGATTGCTTGTAGGGTTGCGCTTTCAATCACGAAGTGAAAGCGTGCGGCATAGCGTACGGCACGAACCATGCGCAAGCGGTCTTCTGCAAAGCGCGCGTGCGGGTTACCGATAGCGCGTATGACTCCTTCGACTATATCGTTCTTTCCATCGACGTAATCGTATAGCCTATCTTTGAAGGGGTCATAGAACATGCCGTTAATGGTGAAATCGCGTCTTTGAGCATCTTCCTCAGGAGATGCAGGATCAACTCCAGTAGGGCGCCTGCCATCGATATAGGCGCGGTCGCTTCGAAAGGTTGCAACTTCAAATACATGCTCTTTAACCACTACGATCATGACGCCAAAGTTGACACCAA
>JAUILX010000176.1 GCA_030433395.1 Chlamydiia bacterium | reverse complement strand
CGGTATCATCAGATTAGGGCTCAATTTTCTGCTATCGGCCATCCGATTGTAGGCGATGCAAAGTATGGTGCATCAACAAAGCCCACGCGCGGGAGCGGGACCATTGATTTGCACCACGTGCGCGTTGTGTTGCCCCATCCTACTCTTAAGACAGAATTAGAAATTAAGGCCGCAATGCCGCAAATGATATGTCTTGATCTGCCAGCCAATTAATGATTAGCATATACCTCTCATAACATTCTGGGTCTTCTAAACTGCCAAGCCAGATTGTCCAGATTTTTTCATCTGAAGGGCTGTTTGCTTGGAGGGCAGAAATAGAAAACATGGCTTTTTGTCCATTGGGAGTTTCAAAAAGATAAGTCGCGCCAATCAGTTCAGCTGGAATGGTTTCATCAAGCGGTTTATCATAGAGATTGTCGTGTGTGGAATGCTCGTTTAAATAGATTGTACGTTGCTCTGGCGACCTTGCTTGTAACCCTTCAGCTGGATAAATAACAAAGATAGAGGCGTTTGATTGGATCAATGCTCTTAATGTAATGGTTCTGTCTAGGACAGTTTGAATGCGAGAGGTATCTGCAGATATTTCTGGCGCTACCAATTGCTTATCAATATCGAGGCTTGGGAGTTGGCAAAGAGGAGTTGTTGGTGTGGGTGTATGAATCATGCAAGCAACATGTGTTAAATCACCGCTGCTCAGCATCTGAGCGAGCTGTCTTTCAATTTCTGCCTGAGCGCCGACGAAGATAGGACGGTTTTCAGCATCAGATCCCGATGCTTCAAAATGGATAGGGTTTGAAAAAGCGTTTTCTACATTCCATTTTGGAACGTTTTCTAAAGCGACTAATGATGCACTCCAAGCTAGTACAGCAGTTATGATTTTTTTCATTTTACCTCCTACGGTTTTCGATATCAATGATATCTAGGAAAGGGTTTTGCTGCAATGTAAAGCCGCTTTACATTGCAGCAAATCTTTGAATCATGGCGTTGATCTGGTCTGGTACTTCAAGAGTGGCCCAGTAAAGTGACTCAACCACTTTGCCTAGCCTGATTTTAGGGTTGCATGCCTGCAGCTCTGCCATTGAACAGAGGGAAGCATCAGTCATGATGCATAGCGAAGGAGTATCGATTTTTTGCACTTTTGAAAAGCTGTTTTTGTCCCAGTCGAGCAGGTCTTTATAGATTGTAGCAAGTATTTTTCGAGGGGTCGTTTGAAAGGCATTTCGTGCAATATCTTGGCTAGTTTGATTTCCTTTTAAAAATGATTGGCTGACTAGATCTTCTACGTAATGATCATTTTTTGGATTATTGAGATCATTAACATGGTCTTGGACGAAATTTCGAGTTGTATCGTCCATAAAGAGTGGAGGATCGATCATGATCAGTCGCTTTATTTGTGTTGATCCCATTTCAATAAAGACGTTTGCCCCGTAGTTAAGCCCAATACCTGTTGCGTTAGTAACATTGAGTGAGCTAAGGAGAGCATTAATATCTGCTGCATGCTGAGAAAGTGAATAGGCTTGTTCGGGTTTTTTACTCTGCCCGTGGCCCAGAAGATCAATAGCAATCACCCGACCATGGTTTTGCAGAAAACTGATCTGCGGATCAAAGAAGTGATGGTCTCCTCCAGCATTATGCAACAGAACATATGTCTGAGGGCCGGACCCGTGACACTCGTAATAGATTTGCTTAAAGGTGTCTTTTATATTACTCATGAATGCTTTTTGCGGGATTAGTGCATTTTTCAGCGATTTGAACGGCATTGAGCGCTGCGCCTTTGAGCAATTGATCGCCAACGACCCACAGCTCTAGGCAATTGGGATGAGATGGGTCTTGGCGAACAGAGCCACAAAGAACATCATCACATTCTGTGGCATCGTTAGGTGTTGGCCTGTCCATAAGGCGCAGTCCTTTTGCTGATTGCAGCAATGATTTTGGATTTGCGATTGGCTTTTCAAATTCGACATTCAGCGCAATGCTATGCGCGCGCGCTACTGGAACGCGCACGCAGCGAACAGAAATAGGAAGATTTGGAGCGCTGAGAATGAGGCGTATCTCATCGCACATTTTTTCCTCTTCGCCACTGTAGTCGAGTTCATCAAAAGAGTTGTGCAAATGGAGGGGAAATTCTAGAGGTTTATTGAGGAGTGCTTGCATCATTTTGTGGCCGCCGCCACTAGCTGCTTGGTAGGTGGATGCGACAATGCGTTTAATGGGGCTGTGCGCATGTAGTGGATGAAGAGCCATGAGTGCAATGGAGGCTG
>JAUILX010000175.1 GCA_030433395.1 Chlamydiia bacterium | reverse complement strand
TTAATAAAAAGCGTTCTTACTTGTTGCGCTTTGCGATAGTAAGAGTCTTTATGGCCAGATGAAAGGACGTAAGTTCCAAGTAAAATGCGTTGCTTGACCTCTTTTCCAAATCCATGGCTGCGTGAGTTGAAATAAACTTCATCTAATGTTTCTGCTTGGCTACGCACTCCATAGCGGATGCCGTCAAAGCGTGCGAGGTTTGTTGAAGCCTCAGCAGTTGCTAGGACATAGTAGGTGGGAACGCCATAGCGCAGCACGGGAAGCTCAATATCAACTAGCAAAGCTCCTAGCTTTTCAAAAACAGAAAGGGATTTTTCAAAGGCATCAATGACATCTGGGCTTGCCATTTTAGCAAATTGGCGAGGAACGCCAATCTTTTTCCCTTTGATTGATTGCGTTAGGGCATTGAGATAGTTTTCTGCTGGTTTATGAATGCTTGTCGCATCGTGTTTACATCCTTGGCCGAGCACTTCCATAATGCGAGCTGTGTCTTCAACAGAAGTTGCAAAGGGGCCGATCTGATCGAGTGAAGAGCCAAAGGCAACAAGGCCATAGCGCGATACCCGGCCGTATGTAGGCTTAAAGCCAACAATGCCGCAGAATGCTGCTGGTTGACGGATGGATCCCCCGGTATCGGTTCCTAGGGAAATGAGACAAAGCCGCGCTGCAACAGCTGCCGCTGATCCACCAGACGATCCGCCGGGGACGCATTTGAGGTTCCATGGATTGTTTGTTGCCATGAACGCAGAGTTATCTGTAGCAGAGCCCATCGCAAATTCATCAAGGTTGGTTTTACCGATAACTAGGCCATCTTCTTGCTCAATCAACTTGATGACAGTTGCATCAAATGGGGCTTTGTAATTTTCCAAAAACTTAGATCCGCATGTTGTTTTCTCATCTTTGATGTTCAGATTATCTTTGATGGCAATGGGAATGCCAGCAAGTTTTCCCAGCTTTTTTCCACTTGCGCGTTTGAGATCGAGCAAAGCACTTTTTTCTAATAGCTTTGCTTCCATGACGCTTAAAAAGCTTTTGGTTTGAGGATCAAATGCGCGAATGCGAGCGAGATAGTTTTGAGCGATTTCGCTTGCAGAGGTTTTTCCCTCAATGAAAGCTGTGTGTATTTCTGATGCTGTTTTCTGATGCATAAATGTAGCCTAAAATTGGATGACAGGTGGAACTTTTACCATTCCGCCGATTTGATCAGGTGCGTTACTTAAAAATGTTTTGGTGTCGAGCACATCTGATATTTCATCGTTATCAAGTGTGTGCTCCATTCCTTGTAATATGTGATGAGTGGGTTCAATATTAGTTGTATCTATTCCGTTTAAATCTTCCATGTAGTTTAGAATTTTGTCTAAATTTTGGCACAGGCTGACTTTTTCATCATCGCTAAGATCGATGCGACATAATTTGCTTAAATGAACAATTTCTTCTTCTTTCATATCCCGCAAGTATACGTGATATTAGGTAAGTATTCAAGAAAAAATGAACAAAAGAGTGACAAAATTTGTAAAATCTTTTATGTGTGGTAAAGATGTAAAAACCTATTTGGAGGTACATAAATGAAAGCATTAAACATGATTGCTCTGGTTCTAGTAATTGTAGGAGCATTAAACTGGGGCCTTTGGGGCTTTTTCCAATTTGATCTAGTCGCTTGGCTATTCGATGGTCAAACTGGCTGGTTTTCAAGAGTCATCTACTCTCTAGTTGGTCTTTCAGGTCTTTGGAGCTTACGCTTTTTGGGCTGCTGCAAGCAAATGTGCAATAAAAAATAACACATTGCTTTTTGGGGACTCTTCGTTCTAGAGTCCCCAACTACTCATGAAAATTGGAATTACCGGAAGCCGTGGGTTTATCGGCACATATCTAACAAAGTTTTTTTCTCAACATGACATCGTCCCAATCGAGCGAAAGGGCTTCTATGATTGGACATTTCCAGATGTAAATTTTGATGTTATCATTCATTTAGCGGGCGCAAACATTGCAAAACGCTGGACACGCAATTACAAAAAAGAGATCTATGACAGCCGTGTGATTGGCACAAAAAACTTGGTCCAGTCAGTGAAGACTGATATCTTAATTTCAACTTCTGCTATTGGTTATTACGGTGATCGGGGTGAACAAGCCCTTGATGAGGATACCTCGAAGGGAACCGGTTTTTTGTCCGATCTTTGTGCAAACTGGGAGACGGAAGCGTTAAAGTCAGACGCACGCGTTTGTTTGCCGCGATTTGGTCTCGTTCTTGGCAAGGGTGGGCCTTTAGCCCGCAT
>JAUILX010000174.1 GCA_030433395.1 Chlamydiia bacterium | reverse complement strand
TAAAAGATCTGCCACCTGTTGATGAAATTGTTTACCATACACAGCTTTCTGATTCACAGCACGAGCTCTACCGCTCTTATGCAGAATCAGCACTTGGCGAGCTGACCAAAATGGTTGAGCGAGACGGATTTGACAAGTGTCAAATCCATGTGCTTGCGACCTTGACTCGCCTTAAGCAGATCTGTTGCCACCCAGCAATTTTTGCTAAAGAAGAAGCGGAAAGTGGTGATTCTGCAAAGTACGAGATGTTGCTGGATCTCCTTGATACACTTATCGAAGGTAAGCATAAAACAGTCATTTTCTCCCAATACACAAAAATGCTGCAGATCATGCGACGCGATCTCGAAAAGCGTGGCGTGCGTTTTGTTTATCTTGACGGGTCAACAAAAAATCGGCTTGAGCTTGTTAAAGAATTCAACGCCGACGATGAAATTCTTGTTTTTCTCGTTTCGCTCAAAGCAGGAGGCACAGGTCTTAATCTCACTGGTGCTGACACGGTCATTCACTACGACATGTGGTGGAATCCAGCTGTGGAGAATCAGGCAACAGATCGTGTGCATCGCATCGGTCAAAAGAGATCGGTCTCTGTTTACAAACTTGTTACAAAGGGCACCATCGAAGAGAAAATTGTTGAAATGCAGAACCGCAAAAAGGGCTTAGTTAAGAAGATCGTTTCTTGCGATGATGAGGCAATCTCTAAACTCACATGGGATGATGTTCTCGAATTGTTGCAAACTAATTAGGCGGGTTGATCTTTTAGCCTGTATCGAATCCTCGCTACGGATTTGCCTGCCTTCGCAGGCTCGTCGCGGTTCAATCTAAACCTAAAGCTGAGATGTATGAGTAAAGGCGTGTTGATCGGTTGCGACTCTGAAATGGAGATTTATCTGGGCTGGTGGTGGAGCCACTACAAAAAGTGGAATGGCTTGCCTGTGGCCATAGCTGACTTTGGGCTAAGTGAGCAAGGAAAGGAAAACGCTAGAGGTATTGGCCAAGTTATTGAAATAGATGTAGATCTTAGCGACGCTGTTATTTCAAGCTCTGAACATAAGGCTTTGCAAAGCACAATTAACCAAGTGCGAAAATGCATTAGAGTATGGCAAAAAAAGCCTTTTGCACTTTCCAGGTCGCCCTTTGACCAGACCGTTTGGATTGATTTAGATTGTGAGATTAAAGCTGATATTGGACCCGTATTTGAGTATTGCCATGATGGGTTTGGGGTAATAGCAGACGAGCCACATTATGAAAAGTGGTGTAATGAGATGGGAATTTTAAACGGTGCTGGATACGATACGTCTGTTGTAGCATACACAAAAGAGTCTCAAGTTTTGAAGAGTTGGGTTGAAACAACACATGAGTGGAAAGAGGAGTTTTGGGGAGACGATCGCATTTTATCCCATGTAATTGAAAAAGGAGGATATAAAGTTGATACCATTCCAGAGGAGTGGTCATCGAACTATGCACGTAGAAACTCCTCTGCAAAAATTGTGCATTATCCTACAGCAAATGGAAAAGCTGAAATCATCAAGCAACTCATTCATGGACAGTTGACCCGCAACTCGCGTTAAAAAAGCTTGTGGAGCAGTCCATTAGAGCGGCTACGATACAAGACTCTCTCGCATTCATGCGAGAGAGGTTCAAACGATAACTCTTTTTGCATATGCAGTTATTTCTTAAGATTGGTATAAGTTGCCAACTTAGGGAGATTTCGTTATAGTTGGGCAAATGATTAAATTGAGGTCGGAATGAAAAAGCAGGCAAAATCACCTTGGCAAATGTTGCAAGATGTCGGACATAAAGCGCTTAAGCGGTGGAGTAAGCTTACAGGTATTTTTGCAAGTGATATTGGTATTGACTTGGGTACGGCCAATACGCTTGTCTATGTAAGAGGCAAAGGTATTGTCTTGGCCGAACCTTCTGTTGTTGCAGTGGATTCCGTAACTAATGAAGTGCTTGCAGTAGGTCATAAAGCCAAAGCTATGTTAGGGCGGACACCGCGTAAAATCCATGCAGTGAGACCGATGAAGGATGGCGTTATTGCTGACTTTGAGATTGCAGAAGGAATGCTCAAGGCACTCATTAAGCGTGTTACGCCAACAAGATCGCTTTTTCGACCAAAGATTCTAATTGCCGTGCCTTCAGGGATTACGGGAGTTGAAAAACGTGCTGTGGAGGACTCTGCGCTTAGAGCAGGCGCACAAGAAGTGATATTAATTGAAGAGCCCATGGCTGCAGCTATCGGTGCGGATATGCCTGTTCATGAGCCTGCAGCGAGCATGATTGTTGATATTGGAGGCGGTAC
>JAUILX010000014.1 GCA_030433395.1 Chlamydiia bacterium | reverse complement strand
ATAAAAGGAGATGTATACCGAATGGAACTCAAAAATCGGTGTTTATATTGGTGAGCAGGATGTCAATTGCCCTGATAGTGGCCTCAACTCTTCCCTTACAAGCAACTGGTCCTAAAGAATTACCCGCATTTCGGGGCCATTTATTCCAAAAATGGATAGAACATTCTTTGACAGGTGAAAGGTTATATTTAAAATAAAGGAGTCTGTCATGACTACGTCTATTATGGTAAATAGCTTTATGAAGGAAGTTTAGGAAGTTGTTTCGTCATCTCCATCTGATAAAGCCCAACTTGAGGCTAAAATTAATCTTTTATTTCAAGAATTTTGCAAAAAATCTGAAAAGTTTTCTACCAAAGATGCTTTGATTTCTGAGGCAACGGAATACAAATCTGAAGTATTAAAAAACCTAGACCAAATTATTCAATTTTCACAGAGCTCCCAGTCGATTCCTATTGACAAAGAAAAAGTTTAAATCGACTTTTTAAAGCTATTCAATCTTTTGAAAATTTTTATTATATGTTTCAGCCCCATTGTGCATATGCTTTCAAACGGAATACGCAAATTTGCTGACAAAAACTTCTAAACATAAATATCTCAACTGCCACCAGATTCTGGAAATGTTTCCTCTATCTACCTGAAAAGAAATTGAGGTCTCTTCGCTATATCTACTTGTAATTAAACATTTCATTGTGCATATTTCAGTATTATTCGCCTAAGGAGATGCTAGAATGGCCCTTGACTATCGCGTAAGCTGCGTGACCATGAATCAAACCGAGTATTTGTGGAGACATCACTTCAAAGTTTATATTGGTGACCAGGATGCCATTTACCCTGAACTAACGGGTGCTAGTAGCCCACATGATCAGGTTGTCACTGACACTATTGCTAATGATGCTAAAAAATACATCAAGCCTACACAAAAAATCATCAGTGTTTGTCTTCACCATGCTAATCAATATGGTCATGAAAATATGTTGCCAAGATCCAAACATGAGAGAAAAAGCAAATGGTATTGGCATAACCATTTTGTGTGGCCTGGAGAATCAGTAGGAACTACTGCTATTGCTTTTGATTCATCGTCATTAGAAGTTCAACGTTTAAGTCGGATTTGTGTTCTCGTCTATCCAGTCTTGGGCCAGTACAATTCAAAAAGATATCCCAATGCCTATTTTAGCAAGCCCGTTGATCAAGAGAACAAACGAGCGTTTAGCTTAAAAACTCATGAGAGCTTAAAAACTTCAGCGCAGCATTCTGTTATAAAAACTTGGAAAACAACAGATTGGATGAACCGTCCTCTCACTGCCAGCATCTTACGCGTTAATTGCATTTATACAATTGAGCCCTCTATTCAGCCTGTCGAGACCATAGGAGATCTGGATCAGTAACTCGCGTAACATTAGTCATTAAGCGGCAACTTTACCTTGCAAATGCTTTTGTAAGTCTTGCCACTGATACCCCGAAGTAGGCTCTCAACGCTAGCAGCAGCAGCGCATAGACTTCCATAGTGATCGGAATCTGTAATGCATTTTTCTACAGCATCGCAAAGCTCAGTAATTTCAAGCTGCTTGCCGGCCGCAGCTGCCAGTTGAACAAGTTCTTGTTGCGCGTGCATCTGAGGCCCAAAAAAAACAGGAACGTGATTTAAAATAGGCTCTAAAATATTATGCCCGCCAATGTTTCCAATAAAGCTGCCTCCGACAATGGCAAGTTTTGATCGAGCGTAGTAGCTTTGCAAAACGCCCATTTCAGTGATGGGAATAGCTTTTGATGTTTTAAGCAGTTTTTCAACGAGAGCAAAACGCTCAGGGTGGCGAGGTATGACGTAGAGCTTGATCTGAGGATATTTTTTTGTGAGGGGCTCTAGGACTTTCACAATGGCTTCCTCCTCCCCTGCATGCGTTGATCCGATGGTGATGGCAAAGTCTTCGGGACTGGAGGGAGGTGCTGGAAGATCAAGTTTAAGATTTCCTGTGATGGTTGTTTGGATGCCAAGGGTGGCAAAACGCTGTTGGTAGGTTTGGTTTTGAGTGCCTATGAAATCAAATTGCGAGTAGACTAGGCGCGCAAACGAGGGCAGTTTTTGGTAGCGCTTGAGTGAGCGCTCTGAAAGAGTTGCGCTTACTAGGACTTTGCGGCAAGGGGTTTCTAAAAGCAGGTTGAGCCAGCAATCGCTTTCAATGAGAATGAGAAGTTTAGGCGCCATTTGTTTAGCTAAACGGCGCATGAGAAAGCGAAAGTCAAAGGGTAGCATGATATGGGCATGGGCTGGAATGAGTGTTTTGGCAAGGGCGTGACCGGTATCTGTTGTTGATGAAATAACGAGGGCGTGATCTTTAAAATGTTTGGCAAGAGTCGAAGCTGCCTTTGTCTCCCCCACTGAGCATGCGTGAATCCAAACGATGGGCTTATCTGTTGAGGGGATTTTTGGGATGGTGAACTTGGATTTGTATTTGCCATAGCGCAAGCGCGAGTATAGTGCTTTAGGCAAGTAGGCTAAAAAAAGAAGGCCGAGGGCAATGCCGTAGAAAAATCTCATTTGACAACGAGGTTTAAGAGTTTGTTGGGCACGTAGATGACTTTAATAATGTCACCTGTTAGGTAGCGCTCAGCTGCAGGCTGAGATTTAACGTGCTCGAGCAATTGCTCTTGAGTTTGTCCTTTAGGCAAATCATAGCGGCCGCGTACTTTACCGTTGACTTGCAAGATGTAGGTGATGACATCTTCGGTTAGGTATTTTGGATCTACTTTGGGAAATGGAGTTGTGGTCAAGGGTGTAGATTGACCAAGGCGCTCCCAGCTCTCTTCAGCAAGGTGTGGGGCAAACGGTTGCAGTACTTGCACGGCCATGGCCAGGACAGATTTTGGATAGGCATTGAGTTTTGAGATGCCATTTACAAACTCCATCATTTTAGAGATGGTGGTGTTGAAAAACATGTTTTCGATATCATGGGAAGCTCCATGGATAAGGCGGTGTCCAAGTTTAAGAGCTGCATCGCTTTCTTCATCTGTAAGCATATCTGATGTCACCAAATCCCAAAACCGGTTTAAAAAGCGCTGACAGCCTGAAAGGGCTTCTGGATCCCAGAGCTTTTCTTTATCAAATGGGCCCATGAACATTTCATATAGCCGCAGTGTATCTGCTCCATATTCTGAAATAATCTCATCCGGCGTAACGCCATTGAGTTTGGATTTAGACATCTTTTCAACGCTTGCGGTTAATGTCTTTCCAGACGGTTTGTGGATGTATTGATCGTTTTGCTTTTCTACTTCGTCTGGTGGAACGTAGCCACCTTCATCGAGCTTGTAAGCCATGGCAGTCAACAGGCCTTGGTTGCGCAATCTTTTAAAGGGCTCACAGGTTGAAACAAGTCCCAGGTCAAAGAGAACCTTATGCCAAAATCGTGCATAGAGCAGATGCAACACAGCGTGCTCAACTCCTCCAACATAAAGATCGACGGGCATCCAGTATTTTTCTTTCTTAAGATCCCAAGCAGCAGCATTATTGTGAGGATCGCAATAACGCAGGTAGTACCAGCAAGAGCCCGCCCACTGAGGCATGGTGTTGACCTCGCGCTTAGCTCCATCGACGTTAACCCAGTCTAAGACTTTAGCTAGGGGGCTGTTGCCATCGCCAGCTGGCTTATAATCGGTAAGCTCGGGTGGAGTTAGCGGAAGCTCATCCAACTTTAATGCGCGCTTTGTGCCATCTGCTAGGTGTAAAATAGGAATCGGCTCGCCCCAATAACGCTGGCGTGAAAAGAGCCAGTCTCTAAGTTTATAGCGCACTTCTGGTTTGCCGCATCGGTTTTTTGATAACCACTCAAGCATCTCTTTTTGGGCTTGATCAGCATTATAGCTTGTTTCATCTTCATAGACTTTGACAACTGGTAAATTGTACTTTTTTGCAAATTCTGCATCTCGCTCATCATGGGCAGGTACAGCCATCACGGCTCCAGTTCCATACCCCATGAGGACGTAATCGGCAATCCAAATGGGGATACTTTGCGATGTGAAGGGGTTTTTAACGTAGGCGCCGGTGAAAACACCGGTTTTGTCTTTTGAGAGCTCAGCGCGCTCTAAATCACTTTTAGCGGCTGTTTGTTTTTGATACGCTTCGATTTCTTGTCTTTGCTCTTGCGTGACAATTTTTTCAACCAATGGGTGCTCAGGTGAAAGGACTATAAATGTTGCCCCAGAAAGCGTGTCTGGGCGGGTTGTGTAGACCTCGATCTCACCAAAAGTGATGCTCGCCCCCACACTTTTACCAATCCAATTGCGCTGGATCTGTTTTAGATATTCAGGCCAATCTAGATTATCTAAGTCATTGAGAAGTCGCTCTGCATATGCGGTGATCTTTAAGATCCATTGCCGCAGTGGGCGGCGCTCAACAGGGTATCCCCCTTCTACAGACTTGCCATTTTCTACCTCTTCGTTGGCCAGTACAGTCCCAAGGGCTGGGCAGTAGTTCACAAGCATTTCAGCCTCATAAGCAAGACCTTGCTCATAAAGCTTGGTGAAAATCCATTGCGTCCATTTATAAAATTTGGGGTCACTTGTTGCAAATTCACGGTCCCAATCATAGGAAAGGCCTAGCGTTTGAAGCTGGCGGCGGTAGGTGTTGATGTTTTTTTCAGTCGTTACGGCTGGATGGGTGCCGGTGCGAATCGCATATTGCTCTGCAGGAAGGCCAAAGCTGTCCCAACCCATGGGATGCAGGACATTAAAGCCTTTAGTTCGCATATAACGGGCCATGATGTCTACACCTGTATATCCTGTCACGTGACCTACGTGAAGGCCAGCGCCTGAAGGATATGGCAACATAGACAGTGCGTAATACTTAGGGCGATCATCCTCAATCGCTTTAAAGCTTTTTTGATCAATCCAAAATTTTTGCCATTTGGCTTCAATGGCTTTGTGATTGTATTTAGGTTGTGTCATAACCTACCATCATATCAAAGGTACTTTTATAACGCGACTTCAAAAAATTATTAATAAATAGGTTGCATAAAAGCAACTATTCATTTAGACTGGGTTTAAGAAGAGGTGTACACATGAGTGAATTAAGTTTTGCAAGCAATCAAATCGATTTAAATGACTATGATATTTCGGCAGATGTCAAAAGACGATCGATGCTCGCCAACTTGAGCCTTGTTGAGTATGAAATATGGGATGAAATTCTTTTTAGTCCAAGCACCTTTTCAATAAAAAAAATGATGACAAATCTTAAGCTTTCCGAAGAGACTCTAACCCCAATTTTAGAAAATCTTATGGAGGAAAGTTTTCTGACCGCAGATGAAGATACAGTCATTGTCAATAAAGAGATGCGCAAGAGCTTTGAAGATGAGTTTGACCGCTTTGATGATGTTCCAGGAATTGAAGCTCTAAAAAATTTACTCAAGCGCGTTCCTATCCATGTCTTGCCTAATTGGTACCCAATTCCCCGCACAAGCGACAACATTTTTGACTCAATTGTTGATAAGTTTTTACAGACACCACAGAAATATCAACGTTATTTGCTCGAACTTAATTTTAGTGAGCCCACAGCTTCATCCATTTTGCAAGATGTGATGAACTCCCCTGACTACAAAGTCTCATCTAAACAGATCATGACAAAATACAACTTAACTCACGAACAGTTTGAAGAGATCATGATTTATCTCGAGTTTAATTTTGTCTGCTGTTTAGGACATGAATTAGATGGAGAGAATTGGTGTGAGGTTGTGACCTTCTTTAAGGAATGGCGTGATTATTTGCTCTTCATCAAGAATAACAAGCCGCGTCCTATTCGGGATATGGGGTCAATTATGCGCACGCGCCCATCTGACTTTGCCTTCGTCGAAGACATGGGCACTTTGGTTAACATTGCATCTAAAGAGGGGATCACCGTAGATGATAGCTTCACATATACAGTTAATGAAGATGATGCTCAAAAAATTGCCAAACGCCTTGGACATTTCAATTTAAATAAGCCCGAGGCATTTAAAGCCTATTTGCATAAACTCATCGATAAAGTGCTACTCATTCAGCTTGCTGAGCTTGTCGATGGAAAGCTCAAAATCAATGCAGATGGAAATGAGTGGCTACAAATGTCTTCCGATAAGCGCGCAGTGGAGCTACATCGCCATCCATTTAACCGCATCCGCATTGATGAATCTACAAGCGATCTTCTCACAGAGCGAAATATTCGCATCATCGAAAAAAGCTTAGAGCCCATTGTCGACACTGGTTGGATCTACCTAGATGATTTTTTAACAGGGGCTATCATTCCTCTTGATGAGGAAAAGGCCGTTACACTTGAGCGTAAAGGGCGCCACTGGCAATACACACTGCCCGAGTATTCAGATGCTGAAGCTCTGCTTGTCTCAACAGTGATCATGGACTGGCTCTTTGAATGCTCAGTTGTGGCAACAGGTCAAGTTGATGGTCGCGCTTGTTTTTGCGTCACACCATTTGGCCAAACATTTTATGACTGATCTTTGCCAAAATAAGCGCGCACGCTACTCCTATGAAATCCTAGAAACTTTTGAAGCTGGCATGGTGCTGCTTGGAACAGAAATAAAATCCTTGCGCAACCATGGTGGCAGCATAGCAGAAGCTTATATCATCGTCTCTGGAGGTGAAGCCTACCTTAAAAATGCAACAATTGCCCCATACTCTCACGGCACCTCATTTAATCATGAAGACAAGCGGGACCGCAAATTACTTTTGCACAAATATGAAATTGAGAAACTCTCTGTCGCCATGCAACAAAAAGGGCTGGCCATTATTCCCTTAGCCATCTATCTAAAAAAGGGGCGAGCAAAGCTGAAGCTGGCTCTAGCCCGCGGAAAAAAGACACATGACAAACGCTCTGATATAAAGAAGCGCGAGCAAGAGCGCGAAATAGCCCGAGCCCTAAAAAGCCGTTAAGCAACAGAGCTGTACCGAGTGGACCTCAAAAATTGGGTTTTCGGCGGCTTCAGAAGCACCGCAATTCATCGATCTTAAGTGGCCTCATATTTTTAATATTAACCTGAGTTATGGGTTTTGATTGCTTGTATTTCAGAGCAGATCAGGCGGTAGATTGTTCCATTTTTTGCGATTCAATAGCCGTAGGCGCTATGGATGAGCAAAAAAGGGTGCAAGTCGAGCTACTTAATATCGGCAAATTTCGAAAGCTTTCGCGTTGCCCAAAAACGATTTTTGAGGCCCATTCGGTATAATGTGTTAAATTAGAAGATGTCTAATAAGTTGTTTTAGGGCACTTTCATTGAGCCACTAGAAGCTAAATTTCAGTCTGGCCTTTAAAATTGAATTTTTATAATATACGAGCTGAGATAAAAGGAGGAGATGTGAAAAGTAGCCAAGAAATAAGGCAAAGAAAAACCCCAGATACCACGGTTGTCATGCCCTTGCTCACCACAAATGAACAGGCAGAAACGAGCTTGGCTAAAAAAATAGCCGCTATAGGTCTGTGTTGCTTTATCATTTCCGGCGGTCGCTTTCTGATTATGCCGGTGCTTTTGAATCTCCATCGCTCTGTACAGCCTGACTCAAAAGATGGGCCTCAAGCTAATGATCCGGTTCTAGCCGGGCCCCGGGACACGCGATCCGGGCCTAACGTGCACGTTGTTGCTACAAGTGTGCTGAACCACCGGAATGTTCAGCGGCATGCAGGCGCAAGCGGCGATAACTCAGCTCTAGAATATACCGAGCAAATTAATCGCCATGGCAATTCAGCCCAAGAGGCAGTAAATGAGGTAGATGAGCCGAACAAACTTTTAACAGCTATAAAAAGTCCGTCTGGATTCTCAAGGCGCAATAAGGTAGACATCATAAAACAGATGCTTGCAGGAGTATCTGATAAGGAAATACGAGACGCTATTGAGTTTGCTCAGCAACAGATTGCTGAGGGGCAATTGACATATCAAGAAGCTATTAACATGCTTGAAAGGTTAAAAGATCCGATCGTGCTCTTGTTTGAGGCTGGGCGCATTAGCTGGCCAAGTCCCCATGATCTCCACCATGCGCGCAATGCGTTTATCAGTAAGCATTCTACATTGCTTGCAGACGTCCCATTTCTGGAAGTTTATCTGGGCTTGAATGGTATCGATTTGGGGTGTGTAGACCGCCAAAATATCGACCTTGCTATCGCGGACCTAAAAAATCGCATGGGTTTTGTAGATACCCTCAACCTTTGCGGGCCGCACATAGATACTTCTAAAATTCAACACATCGCCTCGGAGCTGGGCGTAAAGAAATTAGTGTCCGATCACAAGCGGCTAAAAGAGGAGATAATAGCGCCAGGTGCCATCATTAAAATAGCAGGCAATCTTGTGCAATTAGAGTATATTGAAAACAGCCCAACAAACCTTACCTGGAGAAGCTTGCCAAAAATAACAGGGTTACCCTTCGGGCATGTCTCATTTACTCCTACAAGTATCGCTGACATCGCTGCTATCGTTGACTATTTACCAGGCTCAAGCGCGCATACTTTAACGATAAGGTTTGCAAAAAGCACACAGGAACTGGACTACTTTCAGGCAGAAAAATTGATGAAAGCTGTCATAGATACACCAAGCCTGTATAGTCTACGCCTACCTAGACTCGATGACAAAGCACTCTACATTATTATGGAGTATTTACCTCAAACAACCATCCGTAAATTAGACTTATCTGGTTCTTTACCTAAAGGTGATGCTGCTTTGGCGTTGATTGCTAGAAAACTCGCCCAAACAAATCTTTTAGATCTCAAACTCTCCTTTGAAACTTACCCAAACAACAACACTACTCCAATCAATACATTAACACCTGCTTTACCAACTTCAAAGCTCATCCGTTTAAGTTGTAACGGGTGCAGAGTTGACAGTGACTTTTGGAATGCGGTTGCCGCATCAAACTTACGTTCAGTCACTCTTAGAGATTCTCACGTTACTGAACGTGAAAATACTCACGTAGAGGCGACAGTGAATGCCATTTTAGGCTCTAAGCTAACTCATATTGACCTGCAAAACTCTTTTAAAAATTTTATTTGCTGTAAACGACACCGACATTACAGTTATCAAGTGCTAACAGAAGAAGATCCTGGGTTTACGGCCTTTGCTAAAGTGCTTTCAAAAGATGGCTTGAAACACATCAACTTATCTAAAGCACCCCTAACAGATCCATTTTTTAGCTCTCTGTGCGAGCTGCCCAGTAGTTTGCGCCGCGTTGATCTATCTAGATTAACTCGATCGGAGTCGGAAGAGCGCTTAATTTACGGAGCGACTGACCAAGGCGCGCAAACTTTGGCTAATATACTTGCAAATTCTCACCAGCTCAAGTATTTGAATTTTAGGGGGCACAAGCTTCAAGATACAGGCTTTAAAGCTTTAGTGCGGGCTGCTTCAGACATCGATATGGAGCTAGTTACAGGCTCGCACGCTAGCTTTTCTTGGGCGAACGGCTTTTTAGAAGGTAAAAAGCTAAAACTACTCGCTTAATAGCCCAGCTTAGATTTCCTATTTTCGCTTAAGCTGCGTTGGCAAAACCTGCAAGAAGTAAGATAAGGGGTCAGCTCAGGTTATTGCCAATCCATGGGGCCGGGCGTGCTGTGCCACCAATCAGATGAAAGTGCAGGTAGCAAGTGGTTTGTCTGGCGGGCGTACGCAATTCATGAGCAACCGGTAACCAGCTTCTGCACCATGCCTTTTTGCAAGCTTTTGCTCTAGCCAAGAGACAGCATGAGAAAACTTTCCCTCAATAACGCAACTCGCGTTCAATAGCAAAAGCGAAACCGTCTGTGACCACGCAGCCAATTTAAAACACTCCGAACTTTTAGGTTTGATTAATGGGAAGCACTACACCGTACATGTCTCCTTGCTAATGTGTTGAGGTAAGTGTAGCAAAATCTCAGCTAAATTTTAATGAGTTAGCGCTGCGTTAAATAATATCAAGATTGACATTCGAATTATTCAAGCTGTATGCTCGGAGGAAAAAGGAGTCTTTTTATGAAATTTACCATTGCGCGCTCAGAACTTGCAGCTCTTATGGGAAAAATCCAAAGTGTTGTTGCAGCAAAACCTGCCATTCCTATCCTGGCAAACATTCTTATCGAAGCGTATGCTGACCAAATCATTTTAAGCGCAACAGATCTAACTGTAAGCGTCCGCGCTTTTGCCGATGCTAAAGTGCAAGCAGAAGGGGCAATGACAGTTCCTGCAAAGCATTTTTTCCAGTTGATCCGTGAGCTGACAACCTCTCAAATTGAAGTTGATGCAAGCAGCGATGAAATCGTGCACATCACAGCTGGTAGCTCACGCTTTAAAATCAATGGCATGAACAAAAGTGAGTTTCCAACTCTTCCCGATTTTGGCAATGCTCCAAGCTTCTCCATGCAAGGCGACCTGCTAAAAAGCCTGCTTGGTAAAACAGCCTTTGCAGCAGCACGCGATGATAGTCGTCAAGTACTCAACGGTATTTTAATGCACGTTCAGGGTAACCTTTTAAGATTCATTGCTACCGACGGCAAAAGGCTTGCCAAAGTAGGCAAAGAAATCGAGGCTGTAATTCCTCAAGAAGGCGATTATATTTTACCTCTTAAGGCCGTGGAAGAGATCGTGCGAACAATCGATTCTGAGTGCGAGGCCAAGGTGATGATGGGTGAAGATAAGATTGCCATCGAGTCTGGCAATGTCACCTTTATGACAAAGCTATTATCTGGCGACTACCCCGATATTGAGCGTGTTATCCCACAAAGTGCTCCATTAAAAGTGCACCTGCATCGCGATGAGCTCATGAGCTGTTTAAAGCAGGTGTCGTTATTCACCACAGACAGATCTCATTCAGTACGTTTTCAATTTGCTCCAGGCGAGCTCACCTTGATGGCTGCCAGCAGCGATTTAGGAGAAGGTTCTGTTTCAATGCCCGTAGACTATAGTGGAGAGCTATTAGAAATTGCCTTTAATCCCAACTACTTTCTCGACATCTTGCGCCACACAAAAGATGAGACTGTGCATTTTGCCTTAAGTGACCCCTACAATCCTGGAATGGTCACCGACAGTGCAACTGCCCAATTTGTGATCATGCCAATGCGCATTGAGCAGACAGCGAATGTGGCTTAAGCGATTAGCCCTTTCCAACTTTCGCAATCACAAAAACCTCAATGTTGAGTTTTGCCCAGGAGTCAATCTCATTCAGGGCAAAAACGGCTTAGGCAAAACCAACCTTTTAGAAGCGCTGCATCTAATCAGTACTGGACGCTCATTCCGCACAGCACACCTATCTGATTTGATCTGTCATGGCGCCCCAGCTTTTCACATCTCAGCAGAATTTGAGCGCGATGGCATTGAGCAGTCCCTAACTATGTCCTTTGACGGAACAGCTAGAAAACTTAAGATCAATGCAACTAAATACTCAAACTTTTCAAATGCCTTGGGCCTGCTCCCTTCTGTTCTTTATGCACCTTATGATCATGCACTGATTGCAGGTGCGCCTGCAGATCGCCGACGCTTTTTAAATATCCATATTGCTCAAACAGATCCTGTCTATGTTCACTATCTAATGCGCTATAGCAAAGCATTAAAGCAGCGCAACGCCCTGCTTAAAACCAAGCAAGAGGCCTCAATCGAAGTTTGGGAAGCTCAAATGGCACAATCGGGCTCATACCTCATCAACCGCCGGCAAAAAGCCATTCAAACGCTTGGGCCCCACTTAAAGCCCTATATTGAAAGGCTAAGCGATGATGACTTCTCGATCTGTTTTCAACCCTCGCTAACAGGTGATCTGTGCGCCCAATGGAAAGCACAGCGTAAAAAAGACATGCTGATGAACACAACCCTTTTAGGGCCGCACCGCGACGATCTTGCCATTCAAGCTAACGGCAAAAGTGCCAAAGCTTTTTCATCCGAGGGTCAAAAGCGCTCCTGCTTAGCAGCCCTAAAATTAGCTCAGTGGAACGCTCTTAAAGAGGAAGTAGAAGATCTTCCTCTGCTAGCAATCGATGATTTTGGCGTGCATTTAGACGAGACGAGAACTGCCCGGCTCTGGGCCACTTTCAAAGGGCTCGGTCAGGTCTTCCTCACTACCCCCCTCAAGTTCATCCGGTCTGCTGATAAAATCATTAATATACAAAGTGGAGGTTCCTTGACGATCTGCAAACATTAATAAAAGTAAATCAGCATTCTCGGATGGGTGTTCCCTTATAAACTTTAGATAATCATCTGCTCTTTCTTTAAACTTATCATCTGCAACAAAAGCTTTAGCTAGTTCAACTCCTAAATCATTCATACCTTTGTCGTATAAATAAACTGCAAAATCCAAAGTAGACTGATCATAAATTGCGCGCTTTTTGATCTCTTCTATAAAAGATCTGACAGCTTCGCACCAACTCATTGGAGATACTGCCGGAAATATGCAGTTATACTAATTGAAAATATTAATCATACTGTGGCATGATGTGTTTTTCTTTACATATGGAGGAAAACATGACGCCAAGATCTCAATTTGCCAAGCAATTAACGGAGGTTGATTTTGCAAAATTATTC
>JAUILX010000173.1 GCA_030433395.1 Chlamydiia bacterium | reverse complement strand
TGGGCTTATATGGAAAGCTCGCAGGCTTCTTCGCCAGAATCTGAGATCGCCAAAATGTGTCGCCAAGAGCTGATGCAGTTCATGCTTAAAACTCACGACCCAAAGCTCAGCGATTGGCTACGACTAGATTACTGGGCTCCGCTGTATGAAAAAGCCGTTCGAAAACAAGGAGATCAAGTATGACAGTGACTCCGCAAGGCTTTAGTTAACGCGAGTTGCGGATCAACTATCTATGAAATGGTGCATATTTTTGATGAAATTTTTAGAAAAATCTGCGCAGTGGATAGCCAACGCGCTATCCTCAAGCAATTTTTCCTAGAAAGATCGCCAAAAGATGGGCCAGTTCAAGGGAGTTGATCCGCAACTCGCGTTAATTACGTACAAGAAGATGAATGGGTCAACGTAAGTCAGTTTGAAAGTGCGGAATGGCCAATATTCTTTCATTGCACCAAAATCAAAAAAAGTTATGATGAAATTATGAACTGGATTATTGCCCTTTTGCTTGCGTTTAGCACATCACAAACCTACAAACCTCCTGATGGGCCTTTGGCCATCACCGAAAACCTGCATGGAGGACGTGTTCTTCGACTGAGTGATAATTCCATCTGGGAGGTTGCCCCAGAAGATATCAACTACACCCAGCTTTGGGTTACTCCTTTTAGGGTCAAGATCGACTACACAGGCAATCAAGAGTTTCCTTACACATTGACAAATGAGACATCCCAAACAAGCGTGCGAGTGCGCCATGTCGAAACAATGAACCCAGAAGATCTGCCTCAAGAGCCAAAAATGCCTCCAGATTCTGCTAAAGAGCAATCACCCATACCTCAACCCGCGCCTCCACCTGCACCTAAAGAGAAAATGCCCAAAACACCAAAAAAACAAAAGACCCCTCCATCTACAGCCCCCTATGATGACAAGACAACACCTGGCAACGTTCAAGACCCTAGCCAACTGCCTGGATCAACACCAAAAGACACAACACCCGATCGTTATCCGGCAAATCCCTTCGGAAATAACTAAAAAACTTGCACTCTAATCCTTCAACTGCTAAAAATAAAAGCAAATAGGGAGGTAGCCATGAGTTTACAATTTACAGAGCAAAGCCAAGAGGCTCTTAATTGGGCTGTACAAACAGCCAAGCTTGAGCAACACACAACAATTGGTGATGAGCATTTAGCTGCTGGATTTTTACAGCAAGACGATGGTTATTACGCAAATCTACTGCGGTCGCTTGGCATTAATCCTACACAAGTTTTAAAAACGGCTGAGCAAAAGCTAAAAAACACACCCACTTATGCATCCTCACCTGGCGAGCCTGCTCCCACACAAAGTTTACAAAAACTCATCCAGCTTGCGGAGGCCCAAGCACAAAAATGGGGTGACAGCTACGTTAGCAGCGACCATTTTTTATGCGCTTTTTGGCAACAGGACAAAGAGCTATTCAAATCAAATATCAGTCAAGAAGAGCTGGAGAAAAAAATTATGGCAATGCGAGGCGATCAACACATGGACTCATCAACAGCAGAAAACAACATTCAAGCTCTGGAAAAATACTGCAAAAATCTGACAGAGCTTGCAAAAAGCGGAAAACTTGATCCTGTCATCGGCCGCAATGAAGAGGTCCAGCGCGTTGTTCAAGTCTTGAGCCGCCGCACTAAAAATAACCCCCTACTGATTGGCGAGCCTGGAGTGGGAAAAACTGCTGTCGCAGAAGGACTTGCTCAGCGTATTATCCACGGCGATATTCCAGATGTGCTTAAAGACAAGCAGCTTTTTGCCCTCGACATGGGGAGTCTCATAGCTGGCACCAAGTATCGGGGTGAATTTGAAGAGCGTTTAAAAAGCATCTTAAAAGAAGTCGAAGGTGCAGATGGAAAAATTCTTTTATTTATCGATGAGGTGCATACGCTTGTAGGCGCTGGCGCAGCCGAAGGCGCTATGGATGCCGCCAATCTTTTAAAGCCTGCCCTTGCTCGTGGCACGCTGCATTGCATCGGCGCAACAACTTTAAACGAATATCAAAAACATATCGAAAAAGATGCTGCCTTAGAAAGACGCTTTCAACCAGTTACAGTCAACGAGCCAACAGAAGATGACGCAATAGCTATTTTGCGCGGTTTAAAAGAGCGCTATGAAATTTTTCACGGTGTGCATATCAAAGAGGGGGCTCTGCACGCAGCTGTTAACCTATCAACGCGCTATATTCCAGACAGGTTTTTACCAGATAAAGCAATCGATCTTATTGATGAAGGAGCCAGCTTGATCCGCATGCAGATTGGATCGCGACCTCTTCCCATCGATGCTAAAGAGCGTGAGCTATCTCAGCTCTTGGTCAAACAA
>JAUILX010000172.1 GCA_030433395.1 Chlamydiia bacterium | reverse complement strand
CGTCCATGATACTCTTGCAAAAGCTGCAATGTGAGCATGCTGCCAATGATAAAAACGTCACAGCAGGTGATTTCAAGTCGAAATAGATGCACTTGCTTGATCACAAAAAGATTGGCGATGACAACTTGCATAGAAAAGCAAGCAATAAGCGCTTCTTTACCTAAGCGAAGAGCAAGCAGGATCAAACCAACTACAACAAGTAGATGCACAAAGAATAGGCATTCGTTCATGAGAGTATCTTATTTAGCTCACCAGTTTGAAAGAGCTCTGTCACAATGTCACAACCGCCAATAAATTCGCCGTCAATATAAAGCTGAGGAAGTGTTGGCCAGTTGGAGTGTTCTTTAATGGATGTGCGCAGTTCATCGTCTTGCAAGACATCGCGCGTTTCAAAATCAGCCTCCATATGATTGAGAATGTCAACTACACGAGCAGAAAAACCACACATGGGCATCAATTTTGAGCCTTTCATGTAAAGGATGACGCGGTGATTTTTTAAGTCGTTTGCAATTTCATCTTGTTTAGACATGATTTCTCTCCTTCCAAGTCTTTGGTGTGTAGGTTTTAAGAGCTAGGGCATGCAGTCCACCGCCATCAAAATGGTCTTTTAAAGTGTTCATTACCAATTGATGCTGTTTGACAAGACTCAAACCTTCAAATTGCTTTGAGATAACGATTGCCTCTAAGTGGCAGTCATCACCTCTGGGGTCAAGCACCTCAACGCTAGCATCTTCCAGAGCACTTTCTAAATGTTTTTGTACAAATTCACGAGTAGTCATATGAAATGAGTATAGAGTAAATAGGAAAGAAAATAAACTTAAATTTGGTCTGCTCGTCGCTCTTTGGTCTCTTCAGCCTCGGCTTTGCGCCTCTCTCGCCTGATTTGAGCTTCTTCCGAGCGTCGCTTTTCATCCCTAGTCTCGCAGATCAGGGGAGGGACAGGAGTGGGCTTTTCGTTGTCATTGATGGCAACGAAAGTGAAGTAGACCGAGACCATGTGGCGCCGCTCACCACTCCGAGGATCCTCGGCGTAGACTTTAGCGCCAATTTCCATCGAAGTGCGCCAAGCATGGTTCATTGAGACTTTGAAGATCAGGTGGTCGCCACGGTGAGCAGGTGCTAAAAAATGCATAGAATCGACAGAGGCTGTTACGCAGGTTTGGCCGCTATGGCGCTCTGCTACAACAGCTGCTAGTCGATCTAGCTGGGACATGATCATGCCACCAAAGGCTGTTCCCTTGGAATTAAGGTCGTTAGGGAACACCTTATAGGTATGATCCTGAATATGGGTTTCTGTGGGGGTTTTTCCTTCCATAACCTCATTATATCAAAAAATTATTTTACTTATAGCATCATTTGCTGAAAATTAGAGAGGGGACTATAGTCAAGAATTAATCAGGAGGATGAGCATGAAGCGCGTTGCGGTGACAGGGGGCGGAGGCCAAATTGCCTATAGCTTATTATTTCGTATTGCAAATGGTGACTTGCTCGGTAAAGATGAGCCTATTTCGCTTAGTATTTTAGATTTGCCGCAATCTGTTAAGGATATGGAAGGCGTTGTTATGGAGCTGCAAGATTGTGGTTTTCCTCTTTTAAAAGAAGTTAAGATTACAAGTGATGCCAATGAGGCATTTGATGGTGCAAATTTTGCTCTGCTTGTTGGTGCTAAGCCCCGTGGTAAGGGGATGGAGCGCAAGGATTTGTTGGCTGATAATGGGGCGATTTTTGTTGAGCAGGGCAAGGCCCTTAATCAAAGCGCTGCAAAAGATATTCAGGTGCTCGTGGTTGGAAACCCTTGCAACACAAATTGTTTGATTTGTATGAGCCATGCCCCCGATATTCCAAGAGAGCGCTTTTCTGCGATGACTCGTTTGGATCAAAATCGTGCGACTTATCAACTAGCTGCTAAAGCTGGTGTGGATATCAATGAAGTGCAAAGGGTCTGTATTTGGGGCAACCATTCTGCTACCCAGGTTCCGGATTTTTTAAACGCTAGCATCGATATTGATGACCGCTCATGGCTAGAAGGGGCATTTTTCGAAACGGTGCAAAAACGGGGCTCGGCCATTATCGAAGCCCGTGGAAAATCGTCGGCTGCATCGGCAGCGAATGCTGCAATTGATGCCATTGTGGCTCTGCAGGAAAAAACGCCCAAGGGGCAGCTATTTTCATCTGCGGTCTTGTCTAATGGTAATCCTTATGGTATTGCTGAAGAGATCGTGTTTTCATTCCCTTGTATCTCTCACGGTGAGGGACAATGGGAAATTGTAAAAAATCTTGAATGGGACGACTTTTTAGAGCAAAAAATTAAAGCGTCTGAAAAAGAACTTTTAGAGGAACGCGATTGTATCAAACACTTGCTTGCTTGATTGTGAGTTTTGGGTTGACTTTTGGAGGGAATA
>JAUILX010000171.1 GCA_030433395.1 Chlamydiia bacterium | reverse complement strand
GCACCCAATACACCTGTTTAACGCCTTTGTATTTTGCAAGCAACGCTTTTATATCGTTGTAAGGAAATGGATAAAGTTGCTCGATTCGAATCAAAGCGATATCTGCTCCCTCCTTGGCCTCCAGTAAATCATAATAGACTTTACCAGAACAGAAAATGAGGCGTTTAGGATTTTGAGCAGTGGTATCATCAATCACTTTTTGATAGTGGCCTGAGCAAAATGCATCCAGATTTGATAGTGATGGTCCATAGCGTAGCAGTGCTTTAGGCGTAAAGATAATCAATGGGTGGCGCTCAGCTGAATGAATGTGCGAGCGCAATAAATGAAATAATTGAGCGGTATTTGAGTTATTGCAGATGATCATGCTGTTGTTGGAGGCAAGCTGTAAAAAGCGCTCGATGCGCGCTGATGAGTGCTCGGGCCCTTGTCCTTCATAGCCGTGCGGCAATAACAGGGTAAGAGGCGCTATCTCGCGCCACTTTTGCTCAGAAGTTGCAATGAATTGATCGATTGCAATCTGTGCGCCATTTGCAAAATCGCCAAACTGAGCCTCCCAAATATTTAAACCATTGGGTTTTGTCAGTGCATATCCATATTCAAAAAGAAGCACGCCATATTCAGAAAGGGGTGAGTTATAAATTTGAAATTGTGCATCGCTGATGTGTTGCAAGGGAATATAGCGCTCTTGAGTTTGACTGTCAGTGATCGCAGCATGGCGATGAGAAAATGTGCCTCGGATGCTATCCTGCCCCGAAATACGGATGGGATACCCTTCATTTAAAACGCTTGCATAGGCAAGCGTTTCGGCCATGCCCCAGTCGACAGGCGCATCGATGAGCATTTTAGCTCGCTCATCTAAAATACGTTTAACCTTGGGCTGAATATGCACTGAATCGGGATAGCAAAGGGCCTTTTTCCCAAGATCAACAAGCAAATTCTTTTCCACACCTGTATCAGGATAAGACTTATCCTCTGGAACAGGACATTGATACTCACGGCCAATTTTAAGCTTTTCCACCTCGCTCAACGCAGCATCTAGCTCACTTTTAAACTCGTTTTCCATGCCCTGGGCTATTTCATCACTAATCACGCCTTTAGAAATTAATGCGTTGCGATAGCTGATGCGTAACTTTTCTTGGGATTTGATTTTCTCATACATTACAGGTTGAGTGAAAGCCGGCTCATCTCCCTCATTATGACCATATTTTCGGTAGCAGTTTAAATCGATAAAGACATCGCACCCAAAAGTTTGCCTAAACGCCATCGCTAAACGGGCTGCTTGAACGCAGCTATCTGGATCCTCACCATTCACGTGAATCACAGGAGCATCAAAAGCTTTAGCAATATCTGTGCAATAGCGCGTTGAGCGAGACTCTTTCGGAAGAGCCGTAAATCCAATCTGATTATTAATCACAATATGAATCGTTCCACCCGTTGAATAGCCTTCAATGTTAGAGAGCTGCATCGTTTCGTAGACAATTCCTTGCCCAGCAACGGCTGCGTCGCCGTGGATCAAAATGGGAAGCACTGCTTTAGAGTCTTGTCCTTGCTGCAAACCATATGCATACCCTTCAACGACAGGGTTAACAGCTTCTAAATGGCTTGGATTGGCAGCCAGGCGCAACGCAATCTCCTTGCCACTTGGGATCTTGATCGTTGCATCATAACCTTTGTGGTACTTAACATCGCCGCTACCATCACCCTCTTGAGGCACATATTCAGGATCAAACTCAGCATAGATCGTGGCATAAGGCTTACCTAAGACATTGGCAAGCACGTTCAGCCGGCCCCGATGAGCCATCCCAATCACAGCAGAAGAAACCCCCTGATCGCCACCAGAAAATAAGAGCTCAAGCATCATTGGAATAAGAGCTTCTCCCCCCTCTAAGGAAAACCGCTTCTGACCTGTGTATTTCATATGCAAGAAATTCTCAAACATCTCAGCGCGGTTGAGCTCATGCAAAATCCGTTTTTGCTCATCCCCCTTTAAAGCTGGCAGCTCCTTGATCATCTGGGCCATTTTTTGGGCGTTTTCGCCGAAAAGCTCATAGCCAGTATTTTGGCAATAACGCTGCTCAAGCGCTGATAAAATTTCTTTTAGAGGAGCAACTTCTTGGTCAAGCACCCCACATGTGCCAAAGGGTTTATCTAAATCAGCAGCACTAAGGCCATAATGTTCTAGCTTTAACTGCGGAGGCTCATCAGGCTCATCAAAAAGATTAATGCGTGCCTTTAGATGCCCAAATAAGCTGTAGGCTCTGATCAATAACTCAATACTATTTACGTTATCTGCCTTAAAATCAGCGCTTAACTCCATTCCGTGAAAAAATGAGCGCCAAGTTGCATCAACACTGTCTGGATTATCAGAAAAAGCTCGATATAGTTTTTCTATGTATATTAAATTGGGTAGCATAATAATTTTATACATAACAAAAAATTAACTG
>JAUILX010000170.1 GCA_030433395.1 Chlamydiia bacterium | reverse complement strand
TTGATAGGGCAATCAATCCCGGCTCTTCTGTTTTTTTAAGCGCATCGAGATATCCCTTAGCAATCCCATCGAAGAAGATGTTTCTATTTTTTGGGCGATGGGCCTTGCAAAGACGCTCTAGTTCGGCATCGAGAAAGTGGATGATATATTCGGCTGTTAGGACATGCGCTTTTAAGCCGTAGACTTCCAGGTAGGCGATGCCTTGTCCGCGATTGATAATAGGATAAATTCCAAATTGTTTTGCAATTGGCATTAAAGCTCCCCATTTAGGCATTGCCCGTTTTTGCTCAAGTAGCCGCCTCACTACAAATGGTTCATCGTCGCTTTGAGGCTTATATTGGGCTAGTAGCGCTTGCGCTTTTTGCAATGCCGCTTTAGCTTCATGCTCATGATGACTAGCGGAAAGGTTGAGTAGTTTTTGCACTTTACTAGCAAGGTTTTGCGCTTTATCAATGGCGCCATCAGAGGGAGTCATGCATGCATCATAAACTTGTTTACCCCAGCCAAAGCGTTTACATAGATTCCGAAAAGCGGGTCCGTGTGTTAAATCACCTGACTCAATCCAGCACAAGTAATGAGCGAGCTCATGGCGCAAAGTGTTCAGCAGGTGCTCTTCAGTATAAAGAAAAAGTTTATTGAGCCCGATTTCAAAGAGTTCAGGTTTAAAATAGCCAAGCATTTTTGGACCTTCGAAAACCACAATGTGCAGGGGATAGCGCAGGTTGTTAACTTCAAAGCGCTTTGTATGAACAGTGATGCCCATCTCGCCATGCAATATTGTTTTTGCTAAGGCTGTAGCCTGGTGAATAAAGCTGCAGATGGATTCTGAGTAGAGAAAATTTTCCATACCTGTTACACTTGGGTTGTTAATCAACCAGGAGGATAACATGAGAGGATTATTTTTGACGATGTTAACTGTGTTAGCAGCCGCTTTTAATCTGTCAGCAGAGGAAAAAATGAAACAAGACCCTATTATCGTTTTTGAAACGAATCAAGGTATCATCGAAGTTCAATTGATGCCAAAAGTTGCTCCAAAGGCATGTGAAAACATGATCAAGCTTGTTGAGAAGCATTACTATGACGGAATTACGTTTCACCGCGTCATTAAAGACTTTATGTTGCAATGTGGTGATCCAACAGGAACGGGCTTTGGTGGTCAGTCATGCTGGGGCAAAGAATTCAAGGACGAGTTTTCCAGTGCTGTTCAATTCACAGAGCCAGGTTTGCTAGCAATGGCAAATCGCGGTCCAAACACCAATGGAAGCCAATTTTTTATTACAACCAAAGAAACTCCGTGGCTTAACAATAAGCACACGATCTTCGGTAAAGTAATCAGTGGTTATGACGTTGTTCAAAAAATTGAAAGCGTACCAAAGACAATGCAAGATCGACCTGTGGATGCACAAAAGATTGTTAAAGCCTATGTTAAAGAAGAAGCAAAAGTAGACGCTTAATCTACTTCTAAGACCTCGATGTCAAACACGAGGTCTTCACCTGCTAGGGGGTGATTAGCATCTAGCTTGACTTTCTCATCGTCCATGTCGACGACAGAAACAATGATTGTTCCAGCTTGATTGTCACCCACCTGCAGCTTTTGACCAACTTCAATTTTGATGTCATCTGGCAGATCTTTTCTTTCTACATCAGCGACAAGATCATCGCGTTTAGGTCCATAAGCCTCATTACAGGGGATCGTAACAGTTTTGTTATCGCCGGCCTGCATGCCAATAACGGCTTGCTCAAACCCCGGGATGATCTCTCCTGAGCCGACGACAAACTGGACCGGTTCAACATTTTGAGACGTGTCAAAAATGGTTCCATCAATGAGTTTTCCTGTGTAGTGAACCTTAACTGTGCTGCCTGTTTGTGCCTCGGACATAATTGATCTCCTTTCTTTCTTCCACGTATGGAGCAATCATTTGACGATGTCAAGCAAAAGCTATAGAAATTAGCTCGTACGACAAAACTCAGTTGTATTGATAGCTTCCTCAGGATTGGCTTGGTTAATCATCATTTTGTTTCTAATAATTATTGCAGCCATTTCTATATTGGTGCGTTGATCGCTATTTTCTGGCAATTTTTCGGCTTCATCGACTGCTGCTTTATAGGCAGCTTGCATTTCATTTTCGGTTAAAGCCTGACAGTGGGCATTGGATGGCGATATTTCCTGCGAATCAGGGGGGAGAAAGATGCCTGTATTATCAAAAATTAATTGAACGTGTGAGATTAATCCATAGCGAGCGCAATTAAAAAGAGCTAGTCCCCAATTAGGTCCTTTTGGAATATAATTAACGCTGTTTCTTACGTTGGGAGGGAGCTCACGTGTAAGGGGCTTTTGCATTAAGATCTCAATAACGTCTTGATGGTTGTCAGCAGCCGCAATTAGCAAAGCTTTGCTAATTTCTTCCTCATCAAAGGGGGGTTTGTCATTTTGAAAAAACTTTTCAAAAAGCTGCTCTCTTTCTTCTCTCTTAGCCCTGTGTACCACTTGCATAAGCGTTGAAG
>JAUILX010000169.1 GCA_030433395.1 Chlamydiia bacterium | reverse complement strand
ACCCACAGCTGACAAATAAAGAATTAAACTACTTGAAAGGCCAGATAAATAAAGAATTTACTAAACAGGAAGATGGCTCATTGATCTCAGAAGATAAAACTCTACTGATAAAAAAAACTTTAAACAAACCTACAAGTAAATCTCCCAAATGGAGACGCCTCCTCCCAGGGTTTGTCGCCATTGGCAATAGGTGTAAACAGCAGAAGGAAAAAGCTACCTTACAACGGGCGTGGCTCGCAGCTTATAAACGACGCTCGCAAGATTCTGGTCTTCTTTATTGTCAGTTTGCGCCCACGATCTACTTTAATAAGTCCATTGGCGGAATTGATTTGAATAAAGATAGCTACTATATGCAGCGCGTAGCCACACCAAGTAAAGATTACTTAGCAAGTGCTTCAATCGAGGACGCAAAATTCGCCATTACACAATTGTTTGACTTTGTGCTTCGTTGCACAAACGGCTGCTTAAATATGCCCCTAGACCAACTCGATAAAGATATTGGTTTTGTAAGCGGCAGACCCATTTATGTCAATTTAACAAAACTTAGCTACAATCGCAAATGGCGCCATCAAGATAGACGCGATGAGCTAAACGAGTGCTTAAACATGATGCAAAACTGGATTCTAAAAACAAGACCGGAGCTTATTCCCCATTACCAGACACTCTTGGAGGAGATGAATTGATAGATATAAAAGAGATACGAGAAAATCCTGCAGCCTTTGAAAAACGGTTAAAATCAAAAGATCCTACCATCAGTATCGTACCTCTGCTTAAACTAGATGAAGAAGTGCGAGCATTGACTACAAAAGTTGAAGAGCTCAAAGCTTTGCGCAATAGTCAATCTAAAACTATTGGCGAAAAAAAACGTGCTGGTGAAGATGTGACTAAGCTAATGAGTGAAGTGTCAACTCTTGGCGATCAAATCTCTGGGTGCGATGCGCAGCTCTCATCGACGCTCGAAAAATTTCAAAGCGCTATCAGCAGTTTGCCTAACCCTCCTGATGAAAACGCACCTATATCGCTTGACCCTTCTAATAATGTTCTTGTTAGCAGCTGGGGAGAAAAACCCACTTTTGACTTTGAAGCCAAGCACCATCTCCAACTCAACGAAAAGCTTAACCTCATTGATTTGGAAACCAGTGCAAAACTCACTGGAAGTGGATGGCCACTCTACCGAGGTCAAGGAGCTCGATTAGAATGGGCACTGCTTAATTTTATGATCGATACCCACACCAAAAACGGTTATGAATTTATTTTACCTCCCCTTCTTGCGCGCTCTGAAGTTCTCTATGGTGCTGGGCAATTACCCAAGTTTGCCGATCAGCTCTTTCAGCTAAACGACAATGACTACCCACTCTACCTGAACCCAACCTCAGAAGTTATTCTTAACGGCATGCACAGCAACGAAATACTAGATAGCCAAACATTGCCACGCAAATACTGCGCCTACACGCCATGCTTCCGTAGAGAAGCAGGCGCTGCTGGATCAGGTGAGCGCGGGCTTATCCGCATGCACCAATTCAATAAAGTTGAAATGTTTTGCTTCACAGAACCTGAGCAAAGCGATGCTATCTTCAATGAGATGGTTCACGCTGCCGAATCTATCCTTCAGGCGCTTGGCCTGCACTACCGAGTGATGCAACTTGTGACAGGCGATATGTCTTTTGGTGGAGCTAACTGTTACGACATCGAAGTCTGGCTACCCGGCCAGGGTCGCTATTATGAAGTTTCTTCAGTTAGTAACTGTCGCGACTTCCAAGCCCGCCGTGCTAAAATTCGCGCAAAAAGTGGCAATGAAAAACCCCACCTTGTGCACACTCTCAACGGCTCTGGTCTTGCAACATCTCGCCTTTTTGTTGCTCTTTTAGAAAACAATCAAAGAGCCGATGGTACAGTTGCATTGCCTACTGCCCTCCACCCCTATCTTGGCAACATGACAGAGTTGATCTGCAATTCGCGTTAATATATAGTTGTGGCTTATGAATAGCACAAAGCATTTTGCTGGAAAATCAGTTCCAGAACACCTCGTCGAAGCCCGTGCAAAAGGAGCGCTTGTTTCAGCAGAACATCACGGGCGCGAGCTCTCTGGCGCATTTTCTGCTGGATCTGATAGTCTCAAAGAAACTTCCATTTTATTGTTACTCGTCACCCTAGTTTTTACCCCGTCTTGGCAAATGCTTCTAACGCTTATGGCAGGCTGGTTTCTATGGAAGGTAGGCAGATCAGCTCTTTTAGGTTGGGCGCGCCTAGAGCGCCTGCATAGACTCATCGAAGAAGAGCGCATGGAAGTTGAACATCATCGCGATCAAGAGCGCGCTGAACTTAAAGAGATGTATGCCGCAAAAGGTTTCACTGGCCAAATGCTAGAAGATGTTTTAGATGTGCTCATGGCCGACGATAACCGACTGCTCATGGTCATGCTCGAAGAAGAGCTGGGTCTGTCACTTGAAAGTTATGAGCATCCCCTTCGACAAGCCACAGGAGCAGGACTCGGAGTGCTCATTGCAGTCTTAACATTCATTCCTTTT
>JAUILX010000168.1 GCA_030433395.1 Chlamydiia bacterium | reverse complement strand
TTGGTAAGCTCGCTTTCAGCTCTTCTGATGCCTTTGCCATAGCCTTGCTAGTGAGCACAAGAATGCAAAAGTTTGCTGTTGCAGCGCGAGCTCGAAACCTCACAAGACTCGGTCTCACGTAGAGATCTTCGTCTGAGACCCAAACACCAGCTCTTCTTAGTCCTGGCTTAATGTCGGATTCTACCCATTGATGAGCTTCATGCACGCCGCAGCCGTAAACGATATAGCAATCAGCTCGCCTCCCTCCAATGGTGTTTAGCCTATTCTGATACCTAACCCGCATACTATCGACGCTGTACTGATAGGCTATATTGACGCCATCAACCATATCATGAGTGCTATGCGCAGCAAGCTCACACTTCTTCGCTAGGCATTTAGCTTCTAGGGCAACTTCAATAGCAGAGCTAATCGCTTTTTTGCTAACTAATTCCTGTATCAATCCCATATAACGTTCTAAAGCTTTTTTATAACGATGGTTAAAGAGAAAAACCTCGGCTTGAATGAACATTTGACCAACAGATGACAAACTCGGCATCTTTGAAGCGCCATTGATTAGTTCTTTTTCTTCTATCTGCTTGACAAGCTCAAGTACATGTCGCTTGTCTGTATCTGGCAAAAACCTATAAATTTTATCATATAGACAGTTCCATGCATGACCAAGTTCAATCGCTGATTGTAAGTCAATCAACACATCTCTATTTAAAGTGGATTTTTCTTCGTGGTTGGTCTTTCTAGCATCGTCTGAAGAGGGTTGCTGAACAGTAATAAAGTTAACAGTTTGAATGTTGACTTCCGAATTAGACCCTTTGACGATAAATGATTTGCCAACGTTTACATTTTGCTTAAAGTCATATTTTGCTTGGGATCGATCTATGAGATTCAGCCGAGTTCCTTTCGTTTCCCCTTTCACTAGGCAAAAGGAGTGACCCTCTCTCCAAAGATAAGGCTTTTCCCTAATCTCCTCTTCGAACGCTTCTAGCTTCCCTTGATATTGCCGAACTTTATCATGTACCTGCCTTTGTAAAGCGGCTTTCGCTCTTGCAATTTTTTCATCTGTAGGATTTGGTAAATGATAAAGCCTTACTTTTTGGCCTCCTCCAGTTTGATTCGCAAGAGGGATTTTTTCAAATCCCCCTGAAGTAAGTATTCCTCTAGTCATCAAGTTGTCAAATCTCCAGCAACTGCGCCTTTTTTCTTGAAAACTATTTCCTTGTCAAGCATTAATGTCAACTCTCATTTTTCGCGCCGAGGGCCGCCATGAGGTGGCCCTACCAATGGGCCATTCCCCTCTTCATGTGCCAATGATCCAAGGTCCAAGTGCCTTTTAAGGACTAAAGCTTCCGCACGCCAGCCAGCCCGCAGATGTCGACGGCACTCATGCTGACGTTGACGTCGAGACCGCCTCCAGCACTCCCGCCTACCTTCATCTGATAATTAAAACCTGAGGCTGCCTCTTGGCATCGCGTGTAGATCCATGGATTTTGCGTGTACAGCTCTTCTTTCTCGCTCACGTAGGCCATAAAAATGCTTACTGCTGCCTCTATCAGCTTTGGCGCTTCATAATTCTTTTTTAGTAGCTTTCTCTGCTCGTAATAGCCTTCATTTCGCGTTCCAGGAATCACATCTTTTGTCATTAACGTCCAATAGGACCGATCTACTTTGGCTTTTTCATTGCCTCCTGGATCCCAGTCATTATAATGCCCTGCATGTCCAGCTTTGGGGGTTTTGACGAGCTCTCCTAGACGTTCTAGGGTTAGCTCTTCTCCGTTGACTGTAGCTGGAATCAGTGTCAGCATGTGGGTGTCTTTGATTTGCTTGCCATCCCAGTACGGACAGGGGCTCTTTAAAAGCTTTTCGAGTTTTTCGGGCAGTGGCGGCTCTTCTCCTACTTCTCCTATGTATTTTGCCCACTTTTTCGCTCCAAATTTCCACTCTATTTCTGTGATCTTACAGCTTTGTGGCACTTGGCTTTTTACCTTGTCTGCAAAATATTCCACTACGGTGAGTTTTTCTAATTTCGGTGTGTCTAATTTAATTTCTTCTAATGCTCGATTGCAGCTGAGGTCTAGATATTTTAAGTTGGGGGCTTCCATGTCTAAGGATGACCTGCATCCTCTTAGCTCAAGGTGCTCTAAACGCGAACTTTTAATTTTTAAAGGTTCTTTTACTTCTATGTAATTTGCTTTTAAAGTTTTGAGGTGGTGAGGTGGATGAATTCTACCACATGTTGCTTCAGAAATATCCAAGCTTGAAAGCTTTTTTAGTTTTTTGAGACTTTGGAAATCGATGTTTTCACGTCCTCGTAAATCTAGTGTTTTTATGCTTTCTTGGTGCTTTGTTAGTATTTGATCTAATGTTTTATCGTCTAAAACTGTGAAGCCTGGCAGCATTAGGCGCTCAACGGCATCGTCGTGCTGCAGGAGCCTTAGAAAGATCCACTGCCGGCTTGTGTCCATAACTTTAAACGAAGTGTTATCGCTGGGTTTGCCGTTTATCACTCTTGCATCAAAAAAACACTGTGTCATCGATAG
>JAUILX010000013.1 GCA_030433395.1 Chlamydiia bacterium | reverse complement strand
CGAGCGCACAGAAAGTTTAAGACAGTTTGCAAAAGTATTTGCAGCGGGTTTTTCTGATTTGTTTGTTCCTCGTTTAATTGATATGCAGCATCAGGGTGTTGCGCCGCAGCTTGATGCTGTTTCTGCTGATTTATCACCATTGACCCTCTTGACAGAGGGTGCTCAGCTTATTCGGATGTTATTTTTTCAGCAAAAGGGAAACGAGCTATCGATTTTACCATGCTTAGCCCCAGAGATTCACTCGGGCCGCTTGATCAATGGTCATGCTCAAAATTTGCTCATTTTTGAGATGGAGTGGTCGAAAAAGCGACTACAAAAACTCATTTTGCGCCCTCTTGAAAGTGATAAAATTCAGCTGCACCTTCCAAACAAGATCAAAACTTTTCGCATTCGCAAATCAATAAAATCTCGCGGTGAGACTCACAAAGCAGACGAGATGCTTGACATTGAAAAGGGCCAGCCGTTATTTCTAGATCACTTTGAGTGATGGAAGAAACAACCTTAATTAGTCCTACCGACATCGAGCTTTTCAAGCGCGGTGTCCACTACGAGCTTTATAATCTTTTGGGCGCGCACCAAAAAGAGGGCGGTGTGCATTTTGCACTTTGGGCAAAAAATGCTGCTCAGGTTTATCTAGCAGGCGATTTTAATCAATGGCAAGAAAAAAGCTTGCCTATGAATCGCAATGAGGCTGGTGTCTGGGAAGTTTTTGTGCCCGGTGTTTTAGAGGGCGCCCGATACAAATATGTCATCGAAACTAAAGACGGTCACCTGCTTTGGAAGGCTGACCCTTTTGCTTTTTATTCTCAGCTGCGTCCAGAAACAGCTTCTGTTGTTACTAACGTTGATGGGTATGAGTGGGCGCCATTTGAGCATAAGAAAGAGGGACCGATCAGCATTTATGAAGTCCATATTGGCTCATGGAAAAAGGGATTAGGTTACCGGGATGCAGCGCACGAGCTTGCTAAATACTGCACAGAGCTTGGGTTTACCCACATTGAACTGATGCCCATTACCGAGCATCCATTAGATGCCTCGTGGGGATATCAAGTCAGCGGATATTTTGCCCCAACAGCGCGTTATGGAACGGTTCGTGACTTCCAATATTTTATTGACCATATGCATAAAAATGGGATTGGAGTCATTCTAGACTGGGTGCCAAGTCACTTTCCCATGGACGGGTTTAGCTTAGCGCAATTTGATGGAACGCCTCTTTTTGAATACAGCCATCCACAAATGGGTTTTCACCCTCAATGGAACACCTACATTTTTGACTATGCTAGTGCGCGTGTTTGCAATTTTTTACTTGCAAGCGCACTTTTTTGGTTTGATAAATACAAGATAGACGGTTTGCGCATTGATGCTGTAGAGTCTATCATCATGCGCGACTTTGCTAAACAAGACTTTATCCCTAACATCCACGGTGGTCGAGAAAATTTAGAGGCTATGGACTTTTTACGCCATCTCAATTCAGTGGTTAAAGAGCGTTATCCACAAGCGATCATGTGCGCAGAAGATTCAAGTTATCACGCAGGCATCACGCACGCTGAAGGCCTCAATTTCGATTATAAGTGGGGGCTAGGGTGGATGAATGATACCTTTAAGTTTTTTCAGACACCGTTTGAGCACCGAGACTTATCTCGCATCACTTGTGTTTTTGACTATATATTTACAGAGCGTTTCATTGTTCCTTTATCTCATGACGAGGTTGTGCATGAGAAAAAAAGTTTGCTTGAAAAAATGCCTGGAGATGAGCAGCAAAAACTTGCAGGTTTGCGTATGCTGCTTTCCTGGATGTTTTGCTCCCCTGGAAGACCTCTATTATTCATGGGCGCAGAGATTGCGCAAAAAAGTGAATGGAACTTTTCAGAAAGCTTAGATTGGGAACATGCAAATACTCAGATACAAAAAGTTTTACGCGATTTAAATCAGATCTATCTCTCAGGGCTATATGAAAGCGATTTTGATGCGGGAATGAAATGGGAAGTGGATAAATATTTGACCTTAAAGCGCGGCGGTTATGTAGCCCTTTTCAATTTTACAACAAGCGCGTATCCTGTAGAAATACCAAACGGATCTTTTACAACAGACGACCCTAAATATGGAGGAATGGGAAGAGAGGGCTTGCCACCGTTAACAGCGATTATTTATGAAGAAAAAAGACTATCTAAAACTGCTTGAAACCATTGCAAAGCATGATGAGTACTACTTTGAGCAAACTAAGCCACGCATCTCTGATTACGAATATGATCAGCTTGTTTTAAAAGCCAAAAAAATTGAAAAAGAGCATCCCGAGTGGGCTTTTGATACCTCGCCAACAAAACAAGTAGGCGAGCGCACAACAAAAGGCTTTAAACATGTGAGCCACAAATTCCCCATGCTCTCTCTTGCCAATACCTATTCGCCAGAAGAGGTCGAAGACTGGGTCAAACGCGTGCAAAAACTGTTAGGGGCTGAGCATTTCAAAATGTGCATGGAGCTGAAAATGGATGGGACAGCAATATCGCTGCTTTATGAAAAGGGTCAGCTAAAACGAGCAGTGACCCGTGGAGATGGCAAAAAAGGCGATGATGTAACACAAAACATCATGACAATTGCTTCCCTTCCCCACCAGCTTAAAGGAGCACATCCTCCAAAAGAGCTCGAAGTGCGAGCTGAAGTTTTTATGCCAAAGAGCGTTTTTCATGCCCTTAATAAAGAAAAAGAAGAAGCTGGAGATGATCTTTACGCTAATCCTCGCAATGCAGCAGCAGGATCGCTAAAACTTTTGGATTCAAACCTGTGCGCTAAAAGAAAGCTTGATATTATCTGTTATGGGATTCCTGATCCACGATCAGCTGATATCGTAGAGCAAAGCGCAATTCACACGTATCTAAAAAAAATGGGGCTGCCAACCTTTAGCGAAAAGCACTACGGGATTGCAAAATCAACCGAAGAGATTTTAAACTTTGCAGAGCGCATTGAAAAAGAGCGGCAGAAGATGTCGTATGAAATCGATGGGATTGTCATCAAAGTCGATGCACTAAAAAATCACGATCGCTTGGGAGTTACTGGTAAGTCACCCCGCTGGGCTGTGGCTTATAAATTTGCACCTGAGCAAGAGATCACTGTGATTAAAGATATCACTGTTCAAGTTGGCCGTACAGGCGTTTTAACTCCTGTTGCAGAGCTCAAACCCGTTTTAGTAGCCGGCAGTACCATTTCACGCGCAACACTCCACAACGAGCAAGAGATCGAGCGCAAAGATTTTCGGATTGGCGATACCGTGATCATCGAAAAAGGGGGCGATGTTATTCCCAAAGTCGTCTCAGTTGTCAAGTCCAAACGCTCTGGGCATTTCAAGACATGGAAAATGCCAAACAATTGTCCTGCATGTGGCTCCATTGTTGAGCGCGCTGAGGGTGAGGTAGCTGTGCGTTGTCCAAACAAAAAAGAGTGTCCAGCGCAAAACCTGCGCCGTTTTGAGTTTTTTGTTTCCAAAAACGCTATGGACATCGACCACATGGGACCTAAAGTTATTGAAAAGCTCAATGCCGCAGGCTTTTTACAAAGCCTATCAGACATTTATCGCCTTACAAAAGAAGACCTAGAAAACGTTGAAGGATTTCAAGAAAAATCAGTTGAAAATCTTCTTGCAAGCATTAATGCCTCAAAAGAGACAACGTTGGCCCGTTTTCTGCTCGCCATTGGCATCAAATATATTGGGGCAGGTACAGCAGAGCTCATTGCGCAAGAAGCCGGGTCTCTTGAAGGTGCCATGAAAATGGATTATGAAACACTTTGTAAGATCGATGGCGTCGGAGAAAAAGGTGCGCAATCAGTTGTGGACTTCTTTAAAGACAGCCACCATTGCCTAGAAGTTAAAGAGCTCACCGAGCTCGGCGTTCATCCGAGCGTAGCTGCAGCTACAAAGAAAAAAGGGCATGCATTTGAAGGCAGAACATTTGTGCTCACAGGCGGTTTAGAAAGCTATACACGCAGCGAAGCTGCAGAGCTCATCAAAGAGAGAGGCGGCAGGGTATCGTCTTCAGTAAGTCAAAAAACCGACTATGTTTTAGTCGGTGAAGACCCAGGATCAAAATACGAAAAAGCAAAAAAGCTTGGTGTAAAATGCATCCATGAGGCAGAATTCAAAAAGTTAATTTAACGAGGAGTTTCAAAAAATGAAAAGATCAATTTTTTTAGGTGCGCTAATCGGAGGCGTTATTGCCATGGTTTGGAGCATGTTATCGTGGACAGTGTTGCCGTGGTACAACACACAGTTCAAGCAATTTAAAGATAGTGAGCAAGTGTCAGATCTTGTGCGAGAGCAAGTTGAAGGTGGGGGGATTTACATGCTTCCTGGCTGCTGTGGAGACTGCAAATCCAAAGAAGCGGAGGCCGAGTGGAAGAAAAACTATGCACGTGGCCCAATTATGTTTGCAGCAGTGACACCTGAAGGTGGTAAATTTGATATGGTGCGCAATATCATCATACAATTTGTAACACTATTTGTTGTGGCATTCTTAATTAGCTATATTTTATCTGAATTTAAACCAGATAGCCGTTATGGTGAGCGATTATTTTCCGTTGTTGTGATTGGCTTAATTATAGCTATTCTTACAGCTATTCCGTTATGGAATTGGTTTAAATTCCCAGCGGGCTACACCATCATTGCTTTTTGTGATGCGATCATCATGTGGTTTTTAGCAGGCCTTGGAATTGCAAAATTTGCACACCCAGCACCAGCTCCTGCATCAAAACCTAAGAAAAAGAAAAAATAAAAAGATGAGTGCCCCTCAGAATAGGGGCACTCAACTACTAGTTATAAAATGAAAGTTGTGGGTATTGTTTCAGTTTGCGCAGGAGGTTCTCAGCGGGTCTTTTCAAAGCTTATGGGGTATTCTCTTTCTCATTACCAGTTGCAGGCACCAGAGATCATTCTTCACCAAGTTCCCTTTGAAGAGTATCAAAAAGCCATTGACTCCAAAAATCATCATGCCTTTGAACGCCCCCTGCTAAAGTCTTTAGCTAAATTAAATGACTGCGGAGCTGATTTTGCAATTGTTCCAAATAATACAGTGCAGTCCGTCGTTAATTTAGTCAGTTCAAAATCACCAATTCCCATTCTTAACCTAACTGAGATTGTGGCGCAGGAATGCAAAAAGCAAAAAATTGGCAAGGTGTTAATTTTAGGCACATCGGAGCTCATAAACTCAGGTGTATACCAATGTGCTTTGGAAGAGCAAAATATTAAATCTTATTTGCTGGATTCGATTTCAATGGAACTCATGAATCAGGAGATCTTGTCTGCAACATCGTTGGGCAGCCAAGGATTTAGCGTCAGTGCTGAATTAGATAGCGTTATCCGAAGGATCGCCCCTAAATACGACGCTATGCTTTTAGCCTGTTCTGAATTAGTGAGCGCCTATCACGGCAATCTAGATATTTTGACTATAGATCCCATTGAGCTTTTAGCTAAGGCTGCAGCTCAAGAAGCTATGATGAAATAAGCGCCCCCGAAGACAGGGGCACTCAATGCTAGAACGGATTATCTGTTTAGAAGGATGGAAGATCCAACTGATCCAAGAACAGCTCCTGCTGCTCCACCAGCCACCGCTCCACCTACGCCACAGATTGCAACTGCGAAAATAATCTTATGAGCATCCATATATTTAGTCTTTTGATAAGCTTTATAAACACCAAAGCCACCACTTATGATAGCTCCTAAACCCCCTGTGATTGTACTCGCAGACAAAATAAACCCTGTTTTGCCTTTTGAGCTTTGTGGCAGGCTAAAACGTCCTGAGTAAATTGCTAGGGCTGCAATTGCAATAGCTGAGATTCCAGCAGCACCGGCAGCTAATTTATATTTGTGGTTTTGAATAAATTCTTTGCTACATCCGTAAGCACTACTGATATAATTCATATTTAAAGGTAAACTCATAAAAATCCTTTGTTTGGTTAAAGATATGCACCAATTTTATGGTTTTTTGCAATTATAATCAACTCAAATATTATTCAATAAATATTTAATTACTTAAGTGTAGCCCTCCAACAAGGGTCTCGTGATTGCAGCTGTGGAGATGGACATTTTGCAAGGTGCCGATGAGGGATGCTGGCCCTTTGAAAATGACTTTTTTCCAGCAGCGTGTGCGTCCACACAGATACCCATCTTTATTTTGCCGCTCTACGAGGACCTCAATTGAAGTATTGAGTAGCTTTTGACGGTGCTCGGCTGCGATGGAGCTGTGAAGATCCATAAGACGATGGAGGCGATCGTTTTTGACTTCGTCAGAAATGTCATCTTTCCAGCGCATGGCAGGTGTGCCTTTGCGGGGTGAATAGGTGTAAAGAAATGCAACTGAATAGCGTATTTGTTTAAAAACATCGAGTGTTTCACAAAACTCTTCCTCAGTCTCGGTGGGAAATCCGACGATGATATCGGTGCCAAGAGAGACGTTAGGAACGATTTTTTTAAGAAGTTCAACTTTTTCAAAATACTGCTCTTTTGTGTAGATGCGGTGCATTTTTTTTAGGACACGCGATGAGCCTGCTTGAATTGGAAAGTGGACGAACTCGCAGAGAGAGGGGAGCGTGGCAATGGCATGCATGAGCTCTTCGGTGATGTCGATGGGGTGGGAGGTGAGAAAGCGAATGCGCTCAATTCCGTCAATTGCATCGAGGTGATAGAGAAGATCGTGAAAAAGTGTTTTCCACTCAGGCTGATCTTTACCGTAGCTATTGACATTTTGACCGAGCAAAGTGATCTCTTTATACCCCTGGTCTGCGAGCATGCGCACTTCTTCTTTGATGTCTTCAAGGGGGCGGGAAACTTCTTGACCACGGGTGTAGGGGACAACGCAGTAGGTGCAAAATTTGTCGCAGCCGCGGATGATGGAAACGTGGGCTTTGATCTTATCGCCCCGCTTGGCAACTAGGTAATCAAGGTTTTCTTCAAACTGATCCGTTGTGCGAATCGATTTTTGACCTAAATGGATAACCTCGTCTAAGACGTTTGAAAGGTCTGTTATGTTATTAGTCCCAAGAACAAAGTCAACATGAGGCAACTTGCGGAAAAGGGTCTCTTTTTTGGCCATGGCCATGCAGCCAGTCACGCCGATGATCGGGCGATTTTTAGTGCGACGGGAGATTTGACCAATTTTACCCATCACTTTTCGCTCTGCCAAGTCGCGAATTGAGCAGGTATTGAAAAGCATCATATCTGCTTGCTTTTCGTCAAAAACTTGTTTTAATCCTTTTTGTGTGAGTTGGCCGACCATGATCTCAGTATCGAGCTCATTCATCTGGCAGCCGTAGGTGCGAATAAAAAAAGTTTTTGGCATTTGACGTTGCATATTGGGGCTCCTAATGGGTATTTGAGCGCTCAGCATACAGAAAATCAGAAATTGCTTGCAAGTAATCGAAAATTGCCATATGCTGGATCTTTAAAACAAAGGTTACGTGATGAACAAGAAAGACAATCAAACTGTTAATCTCACTAAAGAGCAAGCTCAGGCAGAAACTGTCTGGTACTCAATCGACGCTACTGGCAAGACCTTGGGAAGACTATCGACTGAGATCGCAACGATCTTATGTGGTAAGCACAAGGTCAGCTACACACCTAATGTTGATAGCGGCGATGGAGTGATCATTCTAAATGCTGGCAAAGTTAAAGTTACTGGCACTAAAGAGGCTAATAAGATTTACCGTTACTATACAGGTAGTATGGGTGGTCTCCGTGAAGTTCCCTACCGCACTATGCTAGCTCGTAAGCCTGACTACATTATCCGCCATGCTGTCGAAGGCATGCTGCCAAAGACAAAACTTGGCAAAAAAATGGCTAAAAAACTACGCATCTACACTGGCTCAAGCCACGATATGGGTGCACAACAACCGATTGGAATTTAAGCACAATGGCAAAGAAAGTAATACAAGAACATCTAGGTGTTGGTCGCCGCAAGACAGCCGTTTCCTCAGTACGCCTACGTAAGGGATCTGGAAAAATTGATGTAAATCACCGCACATTCGAAGAATATTTTGTTACTCCAGAGCAGCGTCAAGATATCATTTCACCTTTTGACATCCTTGCACTGAAAGACCAGTATGATATCATCGTCCGTGTGAAAGGTGGCGGGATTGAAGCTCAAAGTGAAGCAACTCGTCTTGGCATTGCGCGTGCGCTTGTTATTGAAGACGAAGAAAGACGTGCACACCTTAAAGCTGAAGGGTTTCTTACGCGCGATCCTCGTAAGAAAGAGCGTAAGAAATACGGCCAACCTGGTGCTCGTAAACGCTTCCAGTTCTCAAAACGTTAATCTTTTATCGGAGATGGGCTGAAATTAGAGATTGATTGCACTTGGGCTGATCAAACCCAATCCGATTTGATTACCGCCCCAAAAGTCTATTTTCGATGTCTGAGTCGAAGATCAGGCAGCTCCAGCAGCTCAAAAGTCAAGTCCCCCAGATGGGCCCTCCAGCGCTTAATCAGTTAAAAGTCCTTTTGGAAAAGTACCCCAGCAGCCTTTTACCTATCCTAACGCGAGTTGCGGATCAACTCCCTTGAACTGGCCCATCTTTTGGCGATCTTTCTAGGAAAAACTGCTTGAGGATAGCGCGTTGGCTATCCACTGCGCAGATTTTTCTAAAAATTTCATCAAAAATATGCACCATTTCATAGATAGTTGATCCGCAACTCGCGTTAAATACATTAAAAGCAGCTCAGATGGCTAATTCAGTTGCGTAGCCATTTCTGACTATTCCGCAAGCAATTGCAGAATGGTCTTGACTTTTCTGCAAACCTATGCAGAATAGTCAAATATGGAAAGGGCACAAAAAAAAGCTATTTTACGAGATCTTCAAAAGAAGATGGTTTTACTAGCAGGTCCTAGGCAAGCTGGGAAAACAACTCTAGCCAAGGAAATTGCAAAAGAGTTCAAATCGCCTCTTTATCTCACGTATGATCGGGCTGAAGATAGACAGATGATTAGGAGTGAGGCTTGGCGTGCTTCGACAGATCTGTTAATTTTAGATGAAATTCATAAAATGCCTCAGTGGAAAAATTATCTAAAAGGTATTTATGACACCAAGCCAAATCATCGATCAATCCTTGTAACAGGAAGTGCGAGGCTGGAGATCTTTAATCAAGTTGGGGATTCATTAGCTGGTAGATTTTTTTTGCATCGATTGATGCCGCTCTCGCCAGCTGAATGCAAACTTGTTCATCAAGAGTATTCAATCGATCATTTTTTACAAAGAGGAGGTTTTCCTGAGCCTTTTTTATGTAAGGAATCGGTGGATGCAAAACGTTGGCGGTTACAGTATGTTGATAGCTTGTTGCGAGTTGATGTACTTGACTTTGAAAACATACAAAATGTGAAGGCTATTAGACTCATTTTTGATTTGTTAAGAAGACGAGTGGGCTCACCGATTTCGTATCAATCGATTGCTGAAGATGTCGGAGTTTCTCCAAATACTGTAAAAAAGTACATTCAAATTTTGGAAGCTCTCTATATTATTTTTCGCATCAGACCCTATTCGAAAAATATTGCTCGTAGTTTGCTTAAGGAGCCTAAAATCTACTTTTTTGATACAGGGTTAGTTGAAGGAGATGGTGGTGTCATTTTTGAAAATTTTGTTGCGCTCTGTCTGTTAAAACATGTTCATGCAAAGATCGACTACCAAGCTGAGCAGTATAACTTACATTATTTGCATACAAAAGAAAAGCAAGAAGTCGACTTTGCCTTAGCAAAGGACGGGCATATTGAAAAAATGATAGAGGTAAAACTAACAAATCACTCCATTAACAGCTCATTGCGCTATTTTCACCAAAAGTATGGACATCCTGCCGTCCAGGTTGTGAAAGATTTACGCCTTGAAAAAGTAGAAGGTGGGATCGAGATCGTTAATGCAGACACTTTTTTATCAATGTTAGACCTTTAAAAAATCCTGAAATTAGAGTTTATACCGAAGGGACCTCAAAATTCGATTTTGAGATCTCTTCGGTATATGTTCAGGTTAGCAGTGAGAGATGGAGCTTGGCTTTGTTGTAGACAGGCGATGCGTAGTGGAGAGTTGATTGCTTGAGTCAAAACGGCTAAATATTTGCGTTAGTCTGTCTGCCATGTGGTCAAATTGCCCAACTGTTAGTGCTGCGCGAATAGTTCTTATTGCTTCGATTTCATTATTACATAAGCTTTGTCTCCCTGAGATTAAACCACGTGCCCCGACACAACCTGAAATATATCCAGCAAATGTGGTGACAAGGTTTTCTGCTTCATCTTCTGAAGGATTGCGCAAAAGCTGTGAGCAAGTAAAAGTTGCAAAAGGGATAGGACCTCTTCTTCGCATACTGCTTTCTAAAAATGGATTAATAGACATTATATATAAAAAAAGTTGTTTAACTTAAGTATATATTACGTATTTATCTATTAATTGTCAATAATAAAAAATTATTTATACTTATTTGATAGATATTGTCGATAGGGGGTTGAGGTGAGAGGGGAGCCTGTAACTTGTTTGCAGAGCTCTGGGGCGCTGTAAAGGCAGCCGTTGAGGAAAGGTTTCTTTGAGCTTGGGGTAGGCATATTCCCAAAAGGAGCGGCTTTGACCAATGATCACTTCCCAAAAACGGGACTGTGATTCGTGGACGCCTAGAGAAATGGAGTCGCAAAGGGGTGTGCTGACATAAGGATAGGGTCCGGGCGGTGGCGACCTGGGATCAGAGGCGCTTTGTTTTGTAAGATCGATCAGAAAAGGTTTGAGATCAGCAAATAGCGTGTTGATTTGAGCTGAAGTGGCATCGGGCTCGTATTCACCTAGCAGAGCGTCGTAGAGGTGGTCTTTGTAGGAAAGATACTCAGCTCTTTCTTGAGAGCTCAAAAATGGCTTTCAGATGGGGACAAAATGCTTTTTAACCTGCCGAGAAGAAAAAAATAGAAATTTTTCAAAGCTAGAAAGGTGTAATACTGTTCTTATTTTCAAAATGATAGAAAATTTGACGAGGACAAATCAAATTAAAAATTGCTGCTAGGCCGGAGGCGCGCTTGAAATAAATGCTTTTGTGCTCTAAGCTTTGGGTAAAATTTGGAGGTTTTTTATGGCATCAAAAATACTTTGTATAGGCGGAAAGCATGTAGAGTTCGTAGTCGAAAATCAAAAGCTTTTAGCTTTGGATCGGCTCACAAAGCAAGCTTTGATAATCGAAGAGCCAAAAAACGTATCAGACATCTCTCGCTGTTTTAAGGCGTTAGACAACAGCTACTTTAATTTACGCGGCAATCAGCTCACAATCCTACCGCGAGGTCGAGGTGGCGCGGGCGGCAAACAAGAGGCCGCTGAAATCCCCGAAGAGTACATTTGCTCGATTACCCACCAGCTAATGTACGATCCAGTCATGGCAGCCGATGGCGAAACCTACGAGCGTGAAGCCCTTGAGCGCTACTTGGCCTCTAATGAAAACAGTCCCTTGTATGGCGAGCCTCTAGCTCATAAGATGCTAACACCCAATCGAGCGCTAAAGCGTTCTATCGACGCCTTTAGGCAAAAGACGCAAACAGCTGATGCTGAGCTTTACCTGCCAACCAGCGTTGTGCAAGCCTGCCAGACGGCTGTCTTAGCTAGCGATTTCAATGAGGTCAAAGCTTTAGTACAAAAAGAGCCGCGGCTTTTTCGGCACAGCTTTGATGGTCACAGTTTGCTAGAGCTCAGTTTTGAGACGACACCAAAAACCGTTAAAGCTATTTTAGGACTTTACCCCGGAGAACAAAAGCCTGCGCTTACGCACCAGCTGTGTGCTAAAATCTCAAAAAAGCTGGCTGAGCAAGGTTTGCAAACGTTAACGGAAGCCTACCAAGATGCCATGTCCATGAACAATCGTTTGGAATCAGCGATTAGCTACAAATCTATCGACTACGCCAAAGCAACCCTTAAGCTTGGCGCAGATCCAAACCAAGCCAACTCTATCGGATTAAGACCTTTGCACCAAGCCATTGATAGCGATAGCAAGGCGCTGATCAGCATCCTGTTGCAAAATGGAGCGGAAGCAAAGCTGCCAGCAGAAAATGGTCAAACGTCGATCGAGTACGCCACTCAAAACAACAAGCCGCACCTAGCAAACCACATCGCCTTTCAAAGACAACGACTTAGGGTAAAACCTCATTTGACCCAGTTACAAAAGCAGGTTGACCTGCTATTTAAGATGCAACTAACTACCTTGCAAAGTGTAGAGCGTATCGGTAATAAAATGGATGGCTGCCAGCCAGTTAAAGATGAAATTAATCAATTATTTCATAATCTCTCCGCTCTTGTGGGAGCACCTACGACTTCTACAAGGCCCAATCACAATGCTCCCATCCAGGCTGCGGCGCCCAAACAAATTCAAGAAAGTGATCTAATCGAATTGCTTAATCAACACTTTCAAGACATGGAGACTCTCCTACGTCTTTATGGCGATGGCGATTTAAAGCTAGCTGTTCAAGAGCAAAAACTCATTCTACACTATGCTAGTGCGGGCCTGCTCATGCGCATCTTTCACCTGTTAGGCATTGCTGCTAACCAGCCCCAGCTGCCGCAGCTCTTTACCGATGAGCTGCACCCATTTGATAGGCCCACAGCTTACGAATACCGCGGCCAGCTTATGCACCACCTATTCAAATTTCGCGGCTGCACCTTAGCATTACTCAATTCTGCAAAAACCCTAGCACCGCTATCGACTACAGTCCAATCTCTCAAAAATCGTGGTCAAGCCGCCATCGATCTGCAAGAGCTAAGTGCGCTGCCTATCCATAAAATTGCGCGCGTTACCGAAGGAATTGAAGATGTGGTCAAAGATCAGCTCCGAGCTGTTGAAGACATCTACCAATACTTTACCGAACTAGCCGTCTTAAACCAACAAGCCCAAGCGCTCAAAAACCAAAACACCGTGCTTTGGGAGCACTCTGGTCTCCTACACTTTGCCATCACCACTCTTTCATGTGCTCTTGGCCAGCGCCTCAAAGACATCGCCAGCTATCCCGCCTACCAATCCATTAAAAACAAACTCATTGCTATCGACCCGTCTGCTATCGAAACCACTACCATCGGCAGGCAAACCTATAACGCTACTCTTTTTGAAATCGATCGCCTGCGCTTTGGTCATGCTTACAACAACGACAACTTAGCCCCCGGCAGAGCCAATGTGAACAAGCTACGTGAAAAAGCTTTTGTGCTTATTACCCCCCGCGATTTAGAAAAACGCCTGCATTTAGGCAGCCACCTAGCACCAACAAGAGCTTGTCGGCAAGAGCCTATCCCGTTATTCTTCCAGGAATCTAGACTCGTTTTTAGCTGGACTCAAGAGTAAGTTGATGCTCTGACCCAGACGTTTGACAGCCAATCGGCTGCATCGTCCAGTTCAGTAAATCCAGCAGCTCTGACACAAGCAAGAAAATCGCTTCAGCAGGCGGGCCCAAAAAAAAGAAAAGACCCAAACCGGTCCAGCGTCTCCTAGTAACATGCCATAATTGCGCTAACAAAGGGGGTTGCTCCCATAACGCGGAGTAGCTAAGCTCTCCAATATAAAAAACTGGCTCATAAAGGAGCCTCAAAAAAAGGAGCAACCCATGAAAAAACATTATGCAGGATTAGACGTTTCAATGAAAACAACTTTTATTTGCGTTGTAGGTGAGGCTGGCAATATTGTCCATGAAGGACATACAAAAACAGACTCTCATGTAATAGCAGATTACCTCGACAAGAAGGGGTTTAA